>NZ_SMLD01000133.1:0-25717 GCF_004352805.1 Nonomuraea mesophila | reverse complement strand
CGACACCGCCGCCGCCCACGCCCACCAAGCCCGTCACCACACCCACGGTCGCCACGCCCGCCGCGCCCCTGCCACTCGCGCCCGCCGCGCCCGACACCACACCCACCGCCGCCACGTTCGGCACGACACCCGCGCCCGGCACGACAGGTAGGACACCCGCGCCCGGCACCACGGGTAGGACGCCCGCGCCCGTCGCGATCGGGATGCCCCGTGTGCCCGCTGTGGCGGCGGTCGCCGGTATGACCGCGGGAACGGTTCCCGGCGCGACCGCCAGCGCCAACGCCGGTACGACCGTCATCCGCAACCTTCGCTGACCCTTGCCCACCGTGCCGCTCCTGCAGAATTGTGCCGACAGCGCAGGTCAGCAGTCTGTCAGCGCTCCGCGGGCCGGTGGACGGCTTCGCCGAAGGCCGTCAGAGGTTTTCCCGGCCGGCTTCGCGGATCGTCCGGAAAGCGGCGCGTATGCCCGCCGCCAGAGAGTCCGGCGCCGCAATGGCGACCATGTGGCTGGGCCGTGCGCCCGTCCCCAGGAGACGATGTCGTTGCCGCGTTCGGCGATCCGCCGCATCACCGCCGGCTCGCCGTGTGTCACCCCGGTCGGTACGGCGCGCTGGTCGATGGGCTGCCCCACGGCGCCTTCGTAGCAGGGCCACGACGACGACCCACCGGTGCCGGTCAACCAGAGAGGCTCGCGTCGGCCGGCCCCAGGTCGCGTTCGACGGGCTCGGACCCCGCCCCCTACCCGCCGAACTCCTTGAACCTCTCCACGAGGATGTCCGGTGAATGCGCTTGATGACGTTCATGCCCGGCGCCCAGGATCCCTTGCGGCGGAAGTGTTTCCGCGATGACGCCCGCTCCACCGCTCGGGGCAGACCGTCCGGAGGATGGCGTACAGGTGGGTGCCGCCTGTGCGTCACTGAGCCGGACCGCGTACCGGAAGTGTTGGGGGCGCACCCGCGAAGGCGGCCGGAGACGAAGAACCCCGCACGGTGCTCCGTGCGGGGTTCTTCGTTCAGGCCAGGGATCGAGCCGCAGCCTCAGGCAGAGGTCAGCTCTGGCCGCCGGCGAGCTTCTCGCGCAGGGCCGCGAGCGCCTCGTCGGAGGCGAGCGCACCACTGGCGGGAGCCGAGGACGAGCCGCCGCCCGACTGGGCCTGCGAGTCGCCGCCGCTGTAGGACGAAGGAGCGGCCTCGCCGGCCTCCGCCTCGGCCTTGCGGGCCTCCTCGATCTGCTTCCTGTGGGCCTCGAAGCGCTGCTGGGCCTCGGCGTACTGCCGCTCCCACTCCTCACGCTGCTTGTCGAAGCCCTCGAGCCACTCGCCCGTCTCCGGGTCGAAGCCCTCGGGGTAGATGTAGTTGCCCTGGTCGTCGTAGGTGGCCGCCATGCCGTAGAGGGTCGGGTCGAACTCGACCTCGGTGCCGACACCCTCGTTGGCCTGCTTCAGCGACAGGCTGATGCGACGGCGGTCGAGGTCGATGTCGATGATCTTGACGAAGATCTCGTCGCCGACCTGGACGACCTGCTCCGGGATCTCCACGTGGCGCTCGGCCAGCTCGGAGATGTGGACCAGGCCCTCGATGCCCTCCTCGACCCGGACGAACGCGCCGAACGGCACCAGCTTGGTGACGCGGCCCGGCACGACCTGGCCGATCTGGTGGGTGCGGGCGAACTGCTGCCACGGGTCTTCCTGCGTGGCCTTGAGCGACAGGGAGACGCGCTCGCGCTCCATGTCGACGTCGAGGACCTCGACCGTGACCTCCTGGCCCACCTCGACGACCTCGGACGGGTGGTCGATGTGCTTCCAGGACAGCTCGGACACGTGGACCAGACCATCGACGCCGCCGAGGTCGACGAAGGCGCCGAAGTTGACGATCGAGGAGACGACGCCCTTGCGGACCTGGCCCTTCTGGAGGGTGTTGAGGAACGTCTGGCGAACCTCGGACTGCGTCTGCTCCAGCCAGGCACGGCGCGACAGGACCACGTTGTTGCGGTTCTTGTCGAGCTCGATGATCTTGGCTTCGAGCTCGCGGCCGACGTACGGCTGCAGATCGCGGACACGCCGCATCTCGACCAGGGACGCCGGAAGGAAGCCACGGAGGCCGATGTCGAGGATGAGACCACCCTTGACGACCTCGATGACGGTGCCGGTGACGATGCCGTCCTCGTCCTTGATCTTCTCGATCGTGCCCCAGGCGCGCTCGTACTGGGCGCGCTTCTTGGACAGGATCAGGCGACCCTCCTTGTCCTCCTTCTGGAGAACCAGGGCCTCGACGTGTTCGCCGACCTCCACGACGTCAGCAGGGTCGACATCGTGCTTGATCGAAAGCTCGCGCGAGGGAATGACACCCTCGGTCTTGTAGCCGATATCGAGAAGGACCTCGTCTCGATCGACCTTGACGACGGTGCCCTCGACAATGTCGCCGTCGTTGAAGTACTTGATGGTCTCGTCGATCGCTGCGAGGAAGGCTTCCTCGGACCCGATGTCGTTGACCGCTACCTGCGGGGTGCTCGAGGTGGCCTCAGTGCTGGACGTCATGTGTGGAATTGCTCCGAACGCGGACAGGATGTCGATGTGGCGGACGCGCGGCAGGCCCTCTTCCGCATCAAGCCGAGGAATGACGACATCGACGTGACCGAGCGCGAGCCCGCTCCGTCTGAGGCGCGCGCGAGCCCACAGCGCAGCGATCAGCATATGAGACGTTGGCCACCGGGTCAATCCAGGGAGGCGTCAGTAGGCGATGACCTTGCGCCCCCGCTTGGCGTCGATATTACCGCGTAGTCTCTTCGGGATGGAGATCCGATCGGGGTCTCCGTCAGAGACGTAGCGCTCACCAGGGTGCTTACGCAGCCAGCCGAGCCAGTAGTCCGAGCACCACTTGCGGCACTCGCCCTTTCTGGCGTTGCTCTGGATGCGCTGAATCGCTCCCCGGTCGAACTTTTTCGCGTAGGGCGAAACCGACGGCTCGGCTCCGGCGAGGAACACGCCGGCGAAATCATAACGGGTGCCGTCCCACGCGCCGGTCCGCGCGGGCTTCTTCCCGCGGGGCAGCGAGCCGTACGGCAGCGCCATGGTCCTGGAGGGAGACACGCCCAGCTCCTTCAGCAGGCGTTCGAGCCGGACGATCTGCTCGCGCACCTTCCTGCGCTTGATCGCCCGTAGGTCGGGATGGCTCCAGGTGTGGTTGGCGACCTCGTAGCCGTGGTCGGCCAGCCACCGCACGGCCACCGTCTGCGAGGGCCTGTCGCGCAGCCCGAACGGCTCCTTGTTGATCCAGAACGTGGCCACCGGCCGGAAGGACGGGTGTTTCCTGGCGACCTCCTGGATCACGGCCACGGCCGTGCCGGGAGCGGGGTTGCCCGCGGCGTCGAGGGCGAAGTGGCTGGGATGCCCGTCGTCGAACGTCAGCACGACGGGGAACCTCCCCGCCGGCACCCTGATGTCGCCGGTGGCGAACTCGCCGGCCGTGATCGGCACGTAGCCCTCCTTCGCCAGCCGCTCCAGCTCCTTCCTGAGCTGGCCGGGGGTCCGGTCGATGGAGGCCCGCCGTTCGGGGGTGATGCGGTGGTACATCAGGATCGGCACCAGGCCCGCCTCGTTGGCGCGCACCTGGCGGGCGAACTCGGGCGTGGACACGACGCCGGGCGGCTGGCCCACGGGTGACGGGCTGGGCGGCGGGCCGGCCGACGGGGTGGACTGCCGAGGGCCGGCGCCCACCTCGGCGGCGTCGTCCGGCCGTGCGTGCGGCCGCGGCTCGTCGGGTAACAGGCTCAGCCCGATGATCGCGACCGTTATCACCACCACGTTCGCAACGCCGATGATCCGCGTGAGAGACGCTGGTAACCGCACAGAACTCCCGGGCCGCTCGGGTGAGAATCACGATCAGATTAGTGCAGACCGCCCACGGCGGGCGGCCCGCCAGGTCGTCGGCCGGGTCAGTGACCGGCGTCCTCCCAGGTGCGCCCGACGCCCACGGAGACCTCCAGTGGCACGCGCAGGTGGTAGGCGGCGTTCATCTGGTCGCGGACGAGCTGCGTGAGCGGCTCCAGCTCGCCGGGCGCCACCTCGAACACCAGCTCGTCGTGGACCTGCAGCAACATCCGGGAGGCCAGCCCCTCCTCGCCGAGCGCCTGCCGGACGTGGAGCATGGCGACCTTGATGATGTCGG
Source organism: Nonomuraea mesophila (assembly GCF_004352805.1). Classification (NCBI taxonomy): domain Bacteria; kingdom Bacillati; phylum Actinomycetota; class Actinomycetes; order Streptosporangiales; family Streptosporangiaceae; genus Nonomuraea; species Nonomuraea mesophila. Next base: position 21,551 of record NZ_SMLD01000133.1, on the reverse strand, counting down.
CCGCCGAGCCCTGGATGGGGGCGTTGAGCGCCATGCGCTCGGCCATCTCGCGGCGCTGGCGGTTGTCGCTGGTGAGGTCGGGGAGGTAGCGGCGGCGGCCCATGATGGTCTCGGTGTAGCCGTCGGCGCGGGCCTGCTGGACGATGGCGTGCAGGAAGTCGCGCACGCCGCCGAACTCGGTGAAGTATTCCTCCTTCAGCGCCCGGGCCTCGGCCACCGGGATGTTGAGCTGCTGGGCGAGCCCGAAGTCGGACAGGCCGTAGGCCAGGCCGTAGTTCATCGCCTTGATGCGGGCGCGCAGCTCGCCGTCGATCTGCTCGGGCGGCAGGTCGAACACTCTCGCGGCGGTGGCCTGGTGGAAGTCGTGGCCCGACTCGAACGCCTCGATCAGCGACTCGTCGCCCGACAGGTGGGCCATGATGCGCAGCTCGATCTGGCTGTAGTCGGCCGTCAGCAGCGTCTCGTAGCCCTCGCCGACCACGAAGCCCTGCCGGATGCGGCGGCCCTCCGCGGTGCGGATCGGGATGTTCTGCAGGTTGGGCTTCTCCGACGACAGCCGGCCCGTGGCGGCCATGGTCTGGTTGAACGTGGTGTGGATGCGCCCGTCGTCGGCGATCTCCTTGATCAGGCCCTCGACGGTGATGCGGAGCTTGGCCTGGTCACGGTGGCGCAGCATGATCGTGGGCAGCTCGTGCTCGGTCTGGGTGGCCAGCCAGGCGAGCTGGTCGGCGTCGGTGCTCCAGCCGGTCTTGATCTTCTTCGTCTTGGGCAGGTTGAGCCGGACGAAGAGGATCTCCTGCAGCTGCTTGGGCGAGCCGAGGTTGAACTGCTCGCCGACCGAGCGGTGCGCCTCCTCGACGGCGTGCTTGACCGCGGCGCCGAACTCGGCCTCCAGGCCCGCGAAGTATTCGCTGTCGACGGCGATGCCGGCGCGCTCCATCTCGGCCAGCACCGACAGCAGCGGCAGCTCCACGTCGGCCAGGAGCTGGGTGCCGCCCCTGCCTTCGAGGAAGGTCTCCAGGGAGTCGGCCAGCTCGCGCACGGCGTGGGCGCGCAGCGCGAGGTCCTTGGCCGGGGCGTCCTCGTCGTCGCCGAACAGCGCGGCCTGGCCGTCGGACTCCTCCTCGGCGCGCAGGTCGCGGTTGAGGTAGCGCCTGGCCAGGTCTTCCAGGGCGAACGTGCGTTGCCCCGGCATCGCGAGGTAGGCGGCCAGCGCGGTGTCGCAGCTCAGGCCGCGCAGCTCCATGCCCTGCGCCCACAGGGCCAGGATGGGGCCCTTGGCGTCGTGGACGGCCTTGGGGCGGGCGTCGTCGCCCAGCCAGGCGCGCAGGGCCGTCTCGTCGGCCTCGGTGAGCTTGACGGGGTCGACGTAGGCGGCCGTGCCGTCGGGCGAGGCGATGGCGATGCCCTCGATGCGCCCGCTGCCGCTGCCGTAGATGCCCCTGAAGGCCAGGCCCGCGCGGCCGGCGGGCAACGCCGACAGCCAGCCCGCGACGCGGTCGGGGCCGAGCAGCACCGTCTCCACCTCGAAGCCCTGCTCGGGCTCCTGCTCGCCGGTGCCGAGCACCTTGAACACGCGCTCGCGCAGCTCGCCGCGGATCTGCAGCGTGTCGAACAGCTTGTTGATCTCCTCGCGCTCCCACGTGCCCTGCGTGAGCTCGCCGGGTTGGACCTCGAGCGGGACGTCGCGCAGCAGCTCGGTGAGCCGCCGGTTCATCAGCACCTGGGCGACGTGCTCGCGCAGCTTGTCGCCGACCTTGCCCTTGACCTCGTCGACCCGGTCGACCAGCGCGGTCAGCGAGCCGAACTCGCGCACCCACTTGGCCGCCGTCTTCTCCCCGACACTGGGGATGCTGAGCAGGTTGTCGCTGGGGTCGCCGCGCAGCGCCGCGAAGTCGGGGTATTGCGCGGGGGTCAGCCCGTATTTCTCCTGCACCGCCTCGGGCGTGAACCTCGTCATGTCGCTGATGCCGCGCCGGGTCATCAGGACGGTGACGTTCTCGTCGACCAGCTGGAGCGCGTCGCGGTCGCCGGTGACGATCAGGACGTTCATGCCCTCCGCGGAGGCCCGGGTGGCCAGGGTCGCGATGAGGTCGTCGGCCTCGAAGCCGGCCTTGGACAACCGCGGGACGCGCAGCGTGTCGAGCAGCTCGAAGATGAGCTGCATCTGCCCGCGGAAGTCCTCGGGCGTCTCGCTCCTGTTGGCCTTGTAGTCGGAGTATTCCTCATGGCGGAACGTCGGCTCCGACCTGTCGAAGGCCACCGCCACGTGGGTCGGCTGCTCGTCGCGCAGGATGTTGGTCAACATCGAGGTGAACCCGTAGACCGCCTCGGTGTGCTGACCGTCGGTGGTCATCAGGTTGGCGTCCTTGAGCGCGTAGAACGCGCGATAGGCCAGGGAATGCCCATCAAGCAGCAACAGGCACGGGCGGCTGGGGGTCACTTCACTCTTCGGCACACCCGCAGCCTAGTCTGCGTCTGCGACAGAAAACCTGAGCTCGGAAGAGTGGAGACGTCCCTTTGACACAGACCAATCCCATGGATGTAGCGATGGTCGTCGACATGCACGCGGGCACGCTCCCCGCGCGGATGGGCATCGAGTTCCTCGAGGCCACGCCCGAGCGGGTGTCCGGCCGGATGCCGGTCGAGGGCAACACGCAGCCGTACGGCCTGCTGCACGGCGGGGCGTCCGTGGTGCTGGCCGAGACCCTGGGCTCGGTGGCGGCGGCGATCCACGCCGGACCCGATCGCATCGCCGTGGGCATCGAGATCAACGCGACCCACCACCGCTCCGCGAGCTCCGGCCACGTGACGGGCGTCGCGACCCGGTTGCACGCGGGCCGGACGCTGGCGACGTACGACATCGAGATCAGCGACGAGCAGGGACGTCGCGTCTGCACCTCTCGCCTCACCTGCATGCTGCGCGACCGCTGACACGAAGTTCACTTGCGCCCAGCCTTTGCGTACGCCCCCCGCGGGTCGCTACGGTTGTCCGAACAGCCCGCGGGGAGGCCCAGTAGAAAACGTGTACGGCCGGGGAAGCCTTACACGGCCCCAAAGGCCGCCCCGCGGGCTCGTCGACATCCACAGCGATCGTTATCTGACGTTTTCCCGACGCGTCAGGCGTCTCCCTCGATTGCGCCCCTGACCTGCTCGTTGGTTGCTCACATCAGTGACACACACATGTCACTAATTGGTGACGAACGATACTGAAACGGGCGCACCCGGAATAAGCTCCCGCCATTGCATCCCAGTTGTGCCTGCGATGCGCGCGTGTCGAGATGGAGGGGCAACACCCCGCCTTGACCTATTTTCGAGGGAGCACCATTGCGCAGAGCCGTGATCGCGTTCACGGCCTTCCTGGGTGGACTCGTCTTCCTGCTCGCCGGCCCCGCCCACGCGGGCCCGGCCGACTGCCAGGGCTTGAGGGGAACACTCAACTTCCAAGGCCAGCCAGTGAACGGCGCCAAAATCTCCGTGACCACCGAGGACGGCAAGCCCGTCGCGGAGGCCACCACCGACGCTCAAGGCAGATGGGATGTCCAGGTCGAGGATCCAGGCAGGTACAAAGTCACCTTGGATCTCGGCAGCCTTCCGCAGAACGCCCAGCCGCGCGGCGGCACGAACGTCCGCACGCTGAGCGTCCATGAGGGCAACTGCTCCACCGCCCTCTTCCCCCTCCAGCCGAAGGGCGGTGAAGGACAGGACCAGACGCAGGAGAGCACCGAAAACAGCGCGTTCTGGACCCGCGCCGCGCAGCTCACCTTCGAGGGCTTCAACCTCGGCCTGATCATCGCCCTGGCCGCGCTCGGCCTGTCGCTCATCTACGGCACGACCGGCCTGACCAACTTCGCCCACGGCGAGCTGGTCACCCTCGGCGCGATCCTCGCCTACGGGTTCAACGCGGGCATGGGCCTTCATCTCATCCCGGCCGCGGCCATCGCCGTCATCGTCGCCGGCCTGCTCGGCTATATGCAGGACCGCTTCTTCTGGGGGCAACTGCGCAGGCGCGGCACCGGCATCATCGCCATGATGATCATCTCGATCGGCGTCGCGCTCTTCCTGCGCTACCTGTTCCTGATCGTCTTCGGCGGCCAGACCGAGGCGTACACGCAGTACAACGCGCAACCCGGCATGCAGCTCGGGCCGATCTCGGCCGCGCCGAAGAACCTCGTCGCCATGGGCATCGAGCTGGTCGTGCTCATCATCGTCGGCATCGCGCTCCTGCGCACCCGCACCGGCAAGGCGGCCCGCGCGGTGGCCGACAACCCGGCGCTCGCGTCGTCGTCCGGCATCAACGTCGACCGGGTCGTGCGCATCATCTGGACGATGGGCGGCGCCATCGCCGCGCTCGCGGGCATCATGCTCGGCCTCTCCCAGAACCTGAAATACACGATGGGCCAGGAGATGCTCCTGCTCATCTTCGCCGGCGTGACGCTCGGCGGGCTCGGCACCGCGTTCGGCGCCCTGATCGGGTCGCTGGTGGTCGGCCTGTTCATCCAGGTCTCGACGCTGTGGGTGCCTCCGGAGCTCAAGAGCGTCGGCGCGCTCGCCATTCTCATCATCGTGCTCCTCGTCCGGCCGCAGGGCATCCTCGGCCGCCGCGAGCGGATCGGCTGACCGGGGAGGATCAGAATGGACTGGATCACGATCTTCAGCACCACCATCAAGGCCGCGGTCGGCGTCGAGACGGTGCTGTACGGCATCGCCGCCATCGGTCTCAACATCCACTTCGGCTACACCGGCCTGCTCAACTTCGGCCAGGCCGCGTTCATGGGTGTGGCCGGCTACGGCCTGGCGGTCACCGTCGTCGTCCTCGGCATGCCGTTCTGGGTCGGCGTCATCTTCGGCCTGCTCGCGGCGGTGATCCTGGCGTTCCTGCTGGGCATACCGACGCTCCAGCTGCGCGCCGACTACCTCGCCATCGTCACCATCGCGGCGGCCGAGATCGTCCGGCTCGTCTTCCGCTCGGTGCAGTTCAAGGACGTCTTCGGCGGCTCCGACGGCCACCGCGGCTTCACCGAGGGCTTCTACGCGCTCAATCCCTATCCCGCGGGAAACTACGGCTTCAACCTCGGCCCCATCCCGCTGTTCTTCAACCACCGTACGATGTGGGTGATCACCATCGGCTGGGTGCTGATCGCCCTGGCCTGCCTGGTGGTGCACCTGCTGATGAAGAGCCCGTGGGGCCGCGTGCTCAAGGCCATCCGCGAGGACGAGGACGCCGTGCGCAGCCTCGGCAAGAGCGTCTTCTCCTACAAGATGCAGGCGCTGGTGCTCGGCGGCGTCATCGGCTGCATGGGCGGCTTCATCTACGGTCTGGGCTATGCCTCGGTGCAGCCCGACGTGTTCGGCACCGAGACGACGTTCTACATGTACACGATGGTCATCCTCGGCGGCGCGGCCCGCGTGCTCGGCCCGGTCATCGGCTCGATGCTGTTCTGGGTCCTGCTCGTGCTCATCTACGGTGTGCTCTCCGAGGCCGTCCGCGTTGGGTACATCACCTTCATGGACACCAACCAGGTCGGCGCCCTGCGCTGGATCCTGGTCGGCGCCGGCTTGATCCTGTTGCTTGTCTACCGGCCACAGGGCATCTTCGGTGACAAGAGGGAGATCGCAATCGATGCACGCTGAGACCATGAGCACCGACAGGAAGGCGGCCGCCCTTGCCGCCTTCAAAGACCTGGCCCGCGACCCCGGCGTGCCGAAACCCGACCCCATCCTGGTGGTGGACAACGTCGTACGCCGCTTCGGCGGTCTGACGGCCGTCGACGTCGGCCACGTGGAGATCCAGCGCGGCTCCATCACGGCGCTGATCGGCCCCAACGGCGCCGGCAAGACCACGTTCTTCAACCAGCTGACCGGTTTCGACACGGCCGACTCCGGCACATGGACGTTCAACGGACGGCCCATGAACGGCGTGCCCGCCCACAAGGTGGCCCGGCGCGGCATGGTGCGCACGTTCCAGCTCACCAAGGCGCTCTCGCGCCTGACGGTGCTGGAGAACATGCGGCTCGGAGCCCAGCAGCAGAAGGGCGAGAACTTCTGGCGTGCGCTCGTGCCGGCCGTGTGGCGCGGCCAGGAGGACGAGATCACCGGCCGGGCCGAAGAGCTGCTGGTCCGCTTCAAGCTCGACGCCAAGCGCGACGACTTCGCCGGATCGTTGTCCGGCGGCCAGCGCAAGCTGCTGGAGATGGCCCGCGCGCTCATGGTCAACCCCGAGCTGGTCATGCTCGACGAGCCCATGGCGGGCGTCAACCCCGCGCTGACCCAGTCGCTGCTCGGCCACGTCAAGGACCTGCGCGAGCAGGGCATGACGGTGCTGTTCGTCGAGCACGACATGGACATGGTCCGCGACATCAGCGACTGGGTGATCGTCATGGCCCAGGGCGCGGTCATCGCCGAGGGCCCGCCCGCGACGATCATGTCCGACGAGCGGGTGATCGACGCCTACCTGGGCGCCCACCACGACGCGCCGCTGTCCGAGGGCGAGCTGGAGGAGCAGCTGCACCAGGCCGAGGCCGCGCTTGAGGCCGAGATCGAGGAGGAGACGCAGAAGTGAACGCCGGCCCAGAGTCGAAGGCGGCCGTCACCGACCGCAGTGCGCACCTGGAAGGCGCCGAGGACGCCGTGCTCCGGTGCGACGAGCTGATCGCCGGCTACCTGCCGGGCGTCAACATCCTCAACGGCTCCGACCTCTACGTCAAGGACGGCGAGCTGATCGGCATCATCGGCCCCAACGGCGCCGGGAAGTCGACCCTGCTCAAGGCCATGTTCGGGCTCGTCAACATCCGCAGCGGCACGGTGCTGCTCAAGGGCGAGAACATCACGAACATGAAGGCGCACACGCTGGTCGCCCGCGGGGTCGGCTACGTCCCCCAGACCAACAACGTCTTCCCCAGCCTCACCATCGAGGAGAACCTCGAGATGGGGGCCTTCCAGACACCGGGGAAGTTCAAGGAGCGCTTCGCGTTCGTGTCGGAGCTGTTCCCCGCGCTCAGGGAGCGTCGCAAGCAGCGCGCCGGGTCCCTGTCCGGCGGTGAGCGGCAGATGGTGGCGATGGCGAGGGCCCTGATGACCGAGCCCTCGGTGCTGCTGCTCGACGAGCCGTCCGCCGGGCTGTCGCCCAAGCTGCAGGACCTGGTGTTCATCCAGGCCCAGCAGATCAACAAGGCAGGCGTGACGGTCATCATGGTGGAGCAGAACGCGCGCCGCTGCCTGCAGATCTGCCACCGCGGCTATGTGCTCGACCAGGGCCGCAACGCCTACACCGGCACCGGCCGGCAGCTCGCCGACGACCCCAAGGTCATCGAGCTCTACCTCGGCACGCTGGCCAAGGCGTAGATCCGCGTCCGGCGGAAACGGCGGAAGGGCTCCCGATGAGCCCTTCCGCCGTTTTTGATGACCGATGTGAACCGTTTCGCGACAGTCGCGCTCCGGCCTCTGCTGGGCCCGAAGGGCCAGGAGGACCGCCAGCACTTCGAGGACGCCCTGACCGGCCGCCTGGCCGAGGTGCACGGCATCGCGCGGGAGTTCGGCGGCCGGTTGCCCGGCTCGCTGAGCGGGGCCGCGGAGACCCTCGAGACGACGACCGCGGGACCGTCCAGGAACGACGTGCCACGCGAGCGCCGGGTGGCGCTGCTCAAGCGCTACCGCGCGGCCGCCGACCAGATCGTGGCCGACTGCGGATGACGGGGAAGGGCCCGGTCTCACGACCGGGCCCTTCGACGTTCACGCGGTTGATCCGGGCTCAGCCCTCGATGTTGCCGGTGCGGTATTCGAGCGCCTTGACCGGGTACTTGTTGTCGTCGCCGTACTGGTAGATGCCGATCGTGGCGACCGCCGGGTCACCGGCCTCGTTGAACTCGACCGGGCCGCTGATGCCGTCGTAGTCGATGTCCTTGCCGGCCTTCAGCAGGTCGACGCACTCCTTGAAGTTCTTGCACTTCTCGCCGCCCTTGCTGACCTCGGCCAGCTTGGCCGCGATGTCGGCGCCCGCGTCGCTCTTGGCGGCCTCGGCGGCCAGCGCGATCAGGTTGGCCGCGTCATAGGACTCGGGAGCGTAGGTGAAGTCCTCCAGCTTGGGGTCGACCTCGACGAGGTCCTTCCGGAAGGAGTCGGGGGCCGAGGCGCCGGGGTAGGTGCCCTTGACGCCCTCGAGCGTGCCCTTGGGCATCTTCACGTAGTTGGTGTTCGACATGTTGCCGTCCACCATGTACCACTTGTGCTTGCTGGCCGGCATGCCCTGCTTGACCAGCTCGCCGATGACCTTCGCGGTCTCCTCGAAGCCGATCAGGACGACGCCCTTCGGGTTCTTGGCCTTGATCTTGGCGATGTCGGCGGAGAAGTCGGGCGCCTTCGGGTCGTAGTCGACCCGCTCGACCACCTGGGCGCCGGCCTCGGTGACGGTCTTCTCCACCTGGTCGGCCAGGCCGGTGCCGTAGGAGTCCTGCATCGCCATGATGGCGACCGTGTCGTTGCCGTCGGACACCACGAGGTCGCCGAGCACGCGACCCTGCAGCTTGTCCGGCGGCGCGGTGCGGAAGTAGAGGCCGTGGTCGTTGATCGTGGTGAACTTGTCGGAGGTGTTGGCCGGCGAGAAGTGCACCACCCCGGCGCCCGTGATCTTGTCGATCACCGACTCCGACACCGACGACGAGGCGGCGCCGATGATGGCGTCGGCCTTCTGCGCCAGCAGCTTGTCCACCGACTGCGACGCGATGTTGGTCGTCGTGTCGCCCGAGTCGGTGTCGAACTTCTCAACAGGCTTGCCGAGCACGCCCCCGGCCTCGTTGATCTCCTTGAGCGCGAGGTCCACCCCCGCGAACTCGGGCGGGCCGAGGAACGCCAGCGAACCGGTCTGGGGCAACAGCGTGCCGAGCGTGAGCGTGCCGTCACCCTTCGCCGCAGCCGGCGCCGAGGACGAGGACGAGGCAGGCGCGGCACTTTCGGAAGCTTGCGTGGCCGTGTCGCCGCCACCACCGCAGGCTGTCAGGGCCAGGCTGGTGGCAGCCGCGACAGCCAGCGCCCGTCCCACGGGAGCAATGCGGATCATGAAGTGTCTCCTTCATTTCAGGCCGGGGATCCGTCAGCACCGCCGAACGTTCCCGATCGAATGACGGAAACGTACAAAACTCCCGCGTGCTCCAACTAGATGCCGCGAAGAACTGTCGGCACTTGGATGCGGAGTCGTAATCAGTCCTCAACTTACGGACCTGCGGAAGCGGCTTTAATCTGCGTCAGGTGAAGCGCGTTACCACATTCTTGGCCATGGTGGCCCTTCTCGCCGGTTGCGGTTCCTCGGAGCCGCCTGCGCCGGCTCCTTCTGGCCCGCCCGACGGCGTCTCCGTCACACTCGGGCAATGGCGTTCCGACGAGCCGGCCCACCGGCTCCAGGTGGCCGTGCGCAATACCCGGGACACCCCGGTCTACTTCGCCGACGTCCAGCTGGTGACGCCGTCGTTCCGTACGGTGCCCGCGAGCAGGGCCGGCGCGGCCATCGGCAGAACCGAGCGCACCGACCTGCCCATCCCGTACGGCGCCGCCAGGTGCTCCTCCGGCGGCCTGCCGCAGCTGCGGCCCGCCACCGTCGTGGCCCACCTCCGCGTCGGCTCGGAACCGCTGCGCGAAGTGACCTTCGACCTGCCCCACCCCGACCCGCTGCTGGCCCGGCTGCTGCGCGACGAGTGCTCGGAGTACCTCGTCCGGCAGGCCGTGAGCATCACGTTCGGCCAGGAGTGGACGGAGTCCGGCAAGGTCATGCGCGGCGAGCTGATCGTCACCCGGCGCGGCGCCGGAGCGGTGAAGCTGGCCGCCATGGGCGGCACGACGCACTACAACGTCGCCTACGACGGACGCTCCCTCGGTGCGCTGCCGTCCGCCGAGCAGCGCCTGGAGATCCCGGTCGAGCTCACCCCCGCCCGCTGCGACGGCCACGCGTTCGGCGAGGCCAAGAAGGCCTTCCAGTTCCCCGTGCGGGCGAGCATCGACGGGGGCGAGGAGCGCGTCATCGTCGTGGCGCCGCCCAAGCCGCTGCAGGACCGCCTGATCGGCTTCGCCTTCAGGGCGTGCGGCTTCGGCCGCTGAGCTACCCGCCGTTCGCGGGCGCTCAGCGGCCGGACCGAGGTCAGCCCTGGATGTTGCCGGTGCGGTACTCCAGCGCCTTGGTGTCGTAGGTGTTGTCGTCGCCGTACTGGTAGATGCCGATCGTGGCGACCGCCGGGTCTCCGGCGTCGTCGAATTCGACCGGGCCGCTGACGCCCTCGTAGTCGATGTCCTTGCCGTCCTTCAGCAGGGCGGCGCACTCCTTGAAGCTCTTGCACTTCTCGCCGCCCTTGCTGACCTCGGCCAGCTTGGACGCGATCGACGCGCCGGAGTCGTCCTTCGCCGCCTCGGCGGCCAGCGCGATCAGGTTCGCCGCGTCGTACGACTCCGCCGCGTACGTGAAGTCGTCGAGTTCGGGGTTGAGCTTCTTGAGCTTCTTCCTGAAGTCGTCGGGAGCCTCCGCGCCCGGGATGGTGCCCTTGACGCCCGTGAGCGTGCCCTTGGGCATCTTCAGGTAGTTGGTGTTCGACATGTTGCCGTCCACCATGTACCACTTGACCTTGTCGGCCGGCATGCCCTGCTTGACCAGCTCCGCGATGACCTTGGCCCCCTCCTCGAAGCCGATCAGCACGACCGCCTTCGGGTTCTTGGCCTTGATCCGTGCCACGTCGGCGGAGAACTCCGGCGCCTTCGGGTCGTAGTCGACCCGCTCCACGACGCTGGCCCCGGCCTCCTCGGCGGTCTTGGTGACCTGGTCGGCCAGGCCCGAGCCGTACGAGTCCTGCATGGCGAGGATGCCGATGGTGTCGTTGCCGTCGGCGGCGATCAGGTCGCCCAGCACGCGGCCCTGCAGCTTGTCCGGCGGCGCGGTACGGAAGTACAGGCCGTGATCCTTGATCGTGGTGAACTTGTCGGAGGTGTTGGCCGGCGAGAACTGCACCACCCCGGCGCCCGTCACCTTGTCGATGATCGACTCCGACACCGACGACGACGCCGCGCCCACGATCGCGTCCACCTTCTGCGCCAGCAGCTTGTCCACCGACTGCGACGCGATGTTCGTCGTCGTGTCCCCCGAGTCGGTGTGGACCGCCTTGACCGGCTTGCCGAGCACGCCCCCGGCGTCGTTGATCTCCTTGACGGCCTGGTCGACGCCGGCGAACTCGGGCGGGCCGAGGAACGCCAGCGAACCGGTCTGCGGCAGCACCGTGCCGAGGGTCAGCGTGCCGTCGCCCTTCGCCGCGGGGGCGGAGGACTCGGTGGACGACGCCGGCTCGGACTGCTGCGCCGACGTGCCGTCGCCACCGCCGCCACAGGCCGTCAGGGCCAGGCTCGCCGCGGCCGCGACGGCCAGCAGGCGTCCCGCTGGAGCAATGCGGATCATATAAAAGACTCCCCCAATCTCAGCGAAGGAACGTCCCCTTCGCCGGGTTCTCCGAGTTCAGGATGCCTCTCGGATGGGACGGCCGGGGGTTGTTACACGGCTTTTATGCTGATTCGTAATGTCCTAAATACCCATCGTAATGGAATGTTTCGCGACAGTTACGGACAGTTCGCACAAGGAACACCCTCGAGCCGAAATTTCAGGACTCTGGCCGGAATGGTGGGAAAGTTGGGACATAAGAGGTTTACTCGCGGCCCGGCGCGATCACGACCACGGCCCAGCACGCGCCCCTGGCCGCAGCCGGACACCACGCAGCCCCACGTGGCACCGCCCCGCGCCACGCCACCCGCTACCGGGCGGTCCAGCACCGAGGCGCACAGGCCGACGCTGCGCCGGCCGCCGTCGCGGGACCCCACGCCGAGCGCGGCACGAGCGCCTCAGCCGCGATCGGCCGCGTCGTCCATAACGATCTGAGCAACCTCGCGCATGCTCAGCCGCCGGTCCATCGACGCCTTCTGGATCCACCTGAACGCCTGAGGCTCGCTCCAGCCGTGCTGCGTCATGAGCTGCCCCTTGGCCCGCTCGACCAGCTTCCTCGTCTCCAGCCGCTCCGACAGGTTCGACACCTCGGCGGCCAGCGCCACCATCTCCTCGTGCCTGCTGACCGCCATCTCGATGGCCGGCACCAGGTCGGCCTTCGTGAACGGCTTGACCAGGTAGGCCATCGCTCCCGCGTCCCTGGCTCGTTCGACCAGGTCACGCTGGGAGAACGCGGTCAGGATGAGGCACGGGGCGATGCGTTCGCCGACGATGCGCTCGGCCGCGGAGATGCCGTCGAGCACGGGCATCTTGACGTCGAGGATGACGAGATCGGGTCTCAGCTCATCGGCCAGCCGGATCGCCTGCTCACCGTCACCGGCCTCCCCCACGACGACGTAGCCGTCCTCCTGGAGCATCTCCTTGAGGTCGAGGCGGATCAGCGCCTCGTCTTCCGCGATCACCACTCGCCGCTGCGTACTCACGAGCGCAAGAGTACAGACGTCCGGTAGATTAGATCCACGCTGGTGCCCGTCGCTGATCATCTTCGGCGGCGGAGTACAGTGCTGATCCGGACAAGTCCGGAAATATCGGCCGGAATGATGGAATGGCAGACATGGACGCCTCAAAAGCGTCTGCTCGAAAGGGCGTGCGGGTTCGAATCCCGCTTCCGGCACCTCTGCCCCACCCACGTGCCGTACGCGCCGGTCACCGTGCCGACTGCGCACAGGCACCCGTCACGCCATCAAGTCTCCGCCGCGGGCGGAGCCGTCTTCGCCATCATGGGCCGTGAGTTCGGGGCGTGCCCGCCTGCCGGGTGACGCCCGGGCGCGAGGGCGCCGGGTGGCTCGACCGCCGGATCCGGCCCTCATCCGGGCTGTTGGGGGCCCAGCGCAGATCCACGGCATGCCGGATGTCCTAAACTGGCGCGCTGAAAGAGACGCGTGATCATTGGAGTGCCGCATGGCTACGCCCTCCGGACGGGATGACGATCGCGAGATCCTGGCTGCGATCAACGGCAAGGTCGAGCAGATGGTGCGGGAGTCCTTGGCGGCGCGGGATCGTGATCGCGAGGTCGGCGGTGCCGGCCGGAGCGACGACGGGATGATCAAAGCCAAGGCCGACGCCGACGGTGCGATCGTCTCGCTCACGCTCGATCCGCGCGTGATGCGGCGTGACGCGGTTCGTCTCGCCGGGGATGTGGTCGCGGTGCTCGACGCGGCGCATCAGGACGCGCGGCGGCAGGCGCAGGAGGTGCTCGACGGCGCCGGGCTCGCCTCGATCACGCCGGACCCGCTCGGCGAGAGCCTTGCGTCCGACCGGGACGGGCGGGCGGTGAGCGGCGTACTCCGCCGCCTGCTGGAGATGTCCGGCGCGGACGACGAGTACGAAGAAGAGCGCCGCGTGCCCGGCTTCCTGGAGAAGGAGTACGACGAGCTGCAGAGCCTGGTCGGCACGGGTACGAACGCGTCCGGGCACGTCACGGCGACCGCGGACGCGCACGGGCGCGTACGCGAGCTCGGCATCGGTCCCCGCGCCATGCGGCTGGACAGTCACGTGCTGGCGGAGGAGATTCTGGCGGCCGTGCGCGACGCGCGGCGCGCGGTCGTCGCCAAGGCGGAGGAGAAGGTGTTCGGCGCCTTCCCCCAACTCGGCCGCGGAACAGGCGACGACGTCCCGCATCCGGAACGTTCCCGGGGCAGGCGCCGGTGACCCGGGACGGCGCCGCACGTGCCCGCCGGTGACCCCGTACGGCGCCTCGTGTGAGGCGCCGTACGGGTCCCTAGGAGGCCTTCTGCTTGTCGAGTTCCGGGATCATCAGCTTCTGCCCGGGTGACAGGTTGCCCTGATCGATGCCGTCGAGCTGCCAGTTGGCCTGCTGGAGGAGCGACGCGTACTGCGGGTCGCCGTATTCGCGCTGGGCGATCGCCCACAGCGTGTCGCCGGACTGCACCGTATGCGTGGTGGCGCCGACCGGTGACCTGGCGGCGGAGCGGGAGGATTCGCCGCTGGAGTTGTTCTCCCAGTTCCGGTAGTCCGGGACCGTCAGGTCGACGGGCTCGCTCTGGCCGCGGGGCACCAGGGTGTAATTGATCGTTCCAGGCAGGAGGCCGAGGATGCGGCCCTTCCAGAAGGGGTTCAGGTTGAGGAAGGCGTTGACCGGCGCGATCTGCCTGGCCCGGTAGGTGAGGCTGTTCTTCGGGAGCCAGATCTTGGAGCCGTCGCTGAGCTTCATCTGGGCAAGATGGTTGCCGGGCAGAACACGTCCGTAGCGGACGTTGGTGGCCGACATCGCACGGCTCGGGTCGATGGGCCAGAGTTTCTTGAGTCCCCACTTGTCCGCGTTGCGCCAGGCGAGGTGCTTCAGGCCGGTCGCGTCACGGAGCAGTCCGTAGTATCCGGCGCCGAAGACCGCACTGACGCCGCCGACGATGACGCCGTCCTTGAGCGCGGCGCCGAAGCTCTTGTTCTCGAACATCATGCTGAGTGCGGTGGCGGCGCCGGCGTTGATGCCGAGTTCGAGCGCCATGTTGAACCCGAGAGGGTGAGCCTGCGCGAACCTGGTGACCGAGCCGAGCCTCTTCATGAGGGAGAAGGCGCCGCCGAGGCCAAGGAGGAAGGACAGGGTGCCCAGCATGCCAGGGGAGACCGAGAAGGGATCTTCGACGCCCCGGCCGGCGTTCGCCAGCGAGGAGTTGACGTAGTTGGCGCCGACGACGCCGATCCCGTTCTTCATGAACCCGCTCAGCACAGAGCCGCGTCCAGCCACGCTGGTTCCGAACCCCTTGCCGAGCTGCTTGAGCCTGGCGCGCAGGAGTTTGATCACCAGCAGGGCGCGCTGCCTGAGGGTGTGGGCCATCCTCACGAGGAAGGCGCGTACCGCGGGGTTGAGGATCGCCGCCCCGGCCATGATGACGCCGATCGCGGCCAGCGTCTGCAGGGTGCGCTTGACGAGGTGCTTGGACCTCTGGGTCTCCTCGACGGCGTTGCCGAGGATCTCGGCGGAGTGCTCGGAGCGCGCGGCCCACTCCGTCAAGGTCTGGGCCTCGTGCCGGCCGCCGGCCGGGTTGACGTGCTCTCTCCAGGCCGCGTGGTAGGTCTGGGCGGCCTCTCCGCCCCATCGTGCCTTCTCGACCTCGTCCTCGACCGCGTCGATGTCGGGCTGCAACTGCCGGAGCCGGTGGGCGGTCTCCTGGCACGCCTGCTGCATCTCGACGAGCTTGCGTTCGTAGTCGTCGCCGAGGCCCAGCAGGTCGAGGGTGGCGTTGAACGTCACGGACAGCGTGCCGGGGTCGGGCAGCTCGACGTTCTCCCGGAAGGGGGGCGGGTCGTCGGGCGGGAGGAGGCGATCGCTCCAGCCGTAGTTGGCGGCGGAGTAGATCAGGTTGTTCCCGCCGTTGCGCAGGGCGCTGGACCGCCGGTACATGGTGTCGGACAGGTCGCGGAAGAACTGGTTGTAGCCGCCGGCGAGTTCCGCTGCGCCGTCCTGGATCAGGGCGTACGAATTGACGTCGCCCTTCGCGTGCGCGACGAACGACCTGCGAATCTCGTAGAGTATGTCGCCCGCGTCCTGGCTCCTCATGCCGGCCCGCTTGAGGTGCTCGAGCCCGTCGGGGCCGGCGTAGCTGAAACCACTACTGGCCATGCACTTCCTCATTCACTTGACGATGTGGCCGCTCGACGGGATCACCGCCGCGGTCTCGTGCCGGCACGCCGTGGCCCGTGGAGCGGGATCCTGTGGGATCGGTCGCCCGATGCGTGAACGACACGGCAGCCTCCGCCTCTCGATCAGTGAGGCGAAACAAGCCCGGCCCGGGGCGCGGGGACCCGATGCCCGCTGACGGCTTCGCTGCGAAGGAGCGGCTTGTTTGGCCCGTAACCTGTTAGACACTAATTGATCAGCAAATCTTCGGTCAACTGGGGTTTTACCACTCGGCGTCGGCAATTTCCGCCCCGCCGAAACCGAGTCCAGGAACCAGGAGACCACCCTCCTCGCGACCGTTTATTTAGGTTAGGCTCACCTAATTAGGGCCTATTCACAGGAGGCGCACATGCGGGTTGCGATGTTCGGCTACCAGACCTGGGGACACCGTACGTTGCAGGCACTGCTGGACTCCGGCCACGAGGTGGTGCTCGCCGTGACGCACCCCAGGAGCGAGCACGCCTACGAGAAGATCTGGGACGACTCGGTGGCCGACCTGGCCGCCGGGCACGGCGTCCCGGTGCTGCTGCGCTCCAGGCCGGACGACGAGCTGGTCACCGCGCTCAAGGCGGCCGAGCCGGACATCATCGTCGCCAACAACTGGCGCACCTGGATCCCGCCGGAGATCTTCCGGCTGCCCCGCCACGGCACGCTGAACGTGCACGACTCGCTGCTGCCCGCCTACGCCGGCTTCTCGCCGCTGATCTGGGCGCTGATCAACGGGGAGGAGGAGGTGGGCGTCACCGCCCACCTGATGGACGAGGAGCTGGACGCCGGCGACATCGTGCTGCAGCGAGCCGTACATGTCGGCCCTTCCGACACGGCCACGGACCTGTTCCACCGGACCGTCGCCCTCATCGGGCCGATCGTGCGGGACGCGCTCACGCTCATCGACAGCGGCCGGGCCGCACCGGTCCCCCAGGACCGGTCGAAGGCCAGCTTCTTCCACAAACGCTCCGTCGAGGACGGCCGCATCGTCTGGAGCCGGCCGGCGCAGGACATCGAGCGACTGGTACGCGCCCAGTCCGACCCGTACCCGAACGCTTTCACCTTCTACCGGGGCGAGCGCATCCGCGTGCTGAAGGCGTCGGTGTCGAAGGGCCGGTACGGAGGGACCCCCGGCCGGGTGTTCATCCGCGAGGGCGACGGAGTCGTCATCGTCGCCGGCCCGGAGGCCCACAGAGGGCGCGGCCACGGGCTGGTGATCGAGCAGGTCCGCACGGAGTCGGGCGCGGACCTGCCCGCCACGGAGGTCTTCCGCACGATGGGCGGCTACCTCACCGACCGGTGACCTGGGCGGCCGAGCCGGGGACCGGCGCGGCCAGGTCGGCTCCGAGACCGACGATCCGGTTGCGTCCGTCGACGTGCACCACCAAGGGGACGTACGAGGCAGCCTCGTCGTCGGCCACATGCCGGAAGGACATGATGATCACGAGGTCTCCGGGGGACACGAGGTGGGCGGCGGCCCCGTTGATGCCGATGACGCCCGAGCCCGCCTCCCCTTCGATGGCGTACGTGACCAGCCGTGAGCCGCTGGTGATGTCGACGACGTGGACCTGCTCCCCCTCGATGAGCCCGGCCGCGTCCATGAGGTCCTTGTCGATGGTGATGGACCCGACGTAGTGGAGGTCGGCCTGCGTCACGGTGGCCCTGTGGATCTTCCCGCCGAGCAGGATGCGCTGCATCTTCAGCTCCCCATGATCAATGTTAGGTAATGCTATCCTAAATTGCATCCCATCGCCTGGCCAGAAGGACCACAGATGATCAGTTTCCGCGCGCTCAGGAGAGCCTTGGTCAGCACCGTGTCAGGGGTCCTCCTGGCGGCCTCGCTGATCTCCTGCTCCGGCACGCGGGCCGAGGCCCCGCAGGCCGCCGCCCCGCAGGCCGATGCCGCGTTCCCGGTCACCATCGACCACAAGTTCGGCAGCACCACGATCGAGTCACGGCCGTCCCGGGTCGTCACCGTCGGGTGGAACGACCAGGACTTCGCGCTCGCGCTGGGCGTGGTGCCGGTCAGCACGCGCGCGTGGTTCGACGAGTACGCGAACTTCCCCTGGGTCAAGGCGGCGCTGGGCGGCAGGAAGCTGTCCACGTTCTCGGCGGAGCTGAACTTCGAGGCCATCATCAAGCAGCGGCCCGACCTGATCATCGCCATCTACGAGACCGTCAACAAGGAGACGTACGACAAGCTCTCCCAGATCGCGCCGACGGTGATCCAGTCCGGCGACTACGCCGACGAGCAGACGCCGTGGGACGTCCAGACGCTCACCACGGGCAAGGCGCTCGGCAGGCCGGCCGAGGCGCGGGCGCTCGTCGACAAGGTCAACGCGAAGATCGCCGAGGCGAAGCAGGCGCATCCCGAGTTCGCCGGGAAGGTCCTCGTGGTGGACTTCGGGCCGGAGAACGGGCAGCACTGGCTCATTCCAGCCCGTGACCCGCGCCGTGCGCTGTTCGACGCGCTCGGCTTCGCCGCCCAGAGCGAGTCGGAGGAGATCAGCGAGGAGCGGCTCGACCTGATCGACCGGGACGTGCTGTTCGTCAACGGCGCGACCAGGGCCACGATGCTGAAGTCGCCGGTCTTCTCCCGGCTGAAGGTGGTCGAGACCGACCGTACGATCTACACGGACTTCTCCACCCCGCTCGGCGGCGCGCTGTCCTACAGCGGGCCCCACGCGCTGCTCTACGCGCTCGACGTGCTCGTGCCGCAGCTCGCCAACGCCGCCGACATGGACCCCTCGACCCCGGTCAAGGACCTGTCCGCCATCACATGAGGCGGGCCAGCAGCGGTCCGAGGATCTCCAGGGTGCCGGCGTCCAGCAGTTCCGAATGCCGGCACCCGATCTCGGCCACGCGCAGCTCCCCCGCCACGTAGGGGCGCCACCGCTTCGAGGCCGCGCCGGTGAACCCCTGCTCGGGTACGGTCGCGTCGACGAAGAACACGTCGCCGGGATAGACGTCATACCGGGCCCGCGCCAGCATGCGGTCATGGGCCAGGTAGCTCTCCACGACCCGCTCGATCTGCTCGTCCTCCAGCGCCGCGACGCCGTCGTCCATGGAGCGCAGGAAGGCGACGGCGTCGGCGGCGGACATGCGCGCGTCCGGCACCCGGTAGCCCATCTCGGCCAGCAGCGCGGCCACGTCGCCCGCGCCGCCGCTCACCTCCACCGGCGTGTCGAGCATGCCGAGCAGGCGGAGGTCGCGGCCCTCCGCCGCCAGCCGCACGGCCACCTTGTGCGCGACCGCGCCGCCGAACGACCATCCGAGCAGGGAGAGCGGCCCATCGGGGGCCACGCCGGCGATGAGGCCCGCGTACTCGGCGGCGAGGTCGTCCAGGCTCTCGGGCAGGCCGCTGTCGCGGCTCAGCCGGGGCGACTGCAGCCCGTACAGGGGAACGCCCTCGGGCAGGTGGCGCTTGAGCGGGGCGAAGGGCCAGCTCAGCCCGCTCGCGGGCGGGAAGCAGAACAGCGGCGGGCGGGTGCCGTCGCCCGGCCGCAGCGTGAGCAGTTCGGCCATGGCGTCGGCCGCGGGCACGCCGCCGCTGATCCGCCTGGCCAGGGCGGCCGCGGTGGAGGCGGCGAACAGGTCCGCCACCGGGAGGTCCGCGCCCAGCCGGGCGCACAGGGCGGTGGCCAGGCGGACGAGCAGCAGCGAGTGGCCGCCGAGGGCGAAGAAGTCGTCGTCCACGCCGACAGGCCCGGTGCCCAGCACCTCCTCCATGACGGCGCAGACGGCCGCCTCGGTACGCGTGCGCGGCCCGGTGCCGCCCGCCGTCCGCGCGAGGTCCACCTCGGGCAGGGCGGCGCGGTCCACCTTGCCGTTCGGGGTGAGCGGCAGCTCGTCGAGGACGACGACGGCGGAGGGAACCATCCAGGAGGGCAGCCGCTCCGCGAGGTGGTCGCGCAGCGCGGGCGCGGGGGCGGTGACGTACGCGAGGAGCCTGTCCTGCCGGGCGGCGACCGCGACCTGCGACACGCCGGGGCAGGTGGCCGCGACCGCCTCGATCTCGCCCGGCTCGACGCGGTGGCCCCGCACCTTGACCTGGTGGTCGGCCCGGCCGAGGAACTCCAGCTCGCCGCCGCCGTTCCAGCGGGCCAGGTCGCCGGTACGGTACATGCGCCCGCCGGTGAACGGATCGGCGACGAACCTGGACGCGGTCAGGCCGGGGCGGCGCAGATAGCCGCGGGCGACCTGATCGCCGCCGAGATACAGCTCCCCGGCGACGCCGGGAGGCGCCGGGCGCAGCGCCGCGTCCAGCACGTACGCCGTCGTTCCCGGCAGGGGCCGTCCGAGGGTGGGGGGCTCGTCCCCGCGGACCGCCGCGGCGGTGGCCCACACGGTCACCTCGGTCGGGCCGTACAGATTCGTCACCGAGGCGGCGCGTCCGCTCAGGTCGCGGGCCAGGGAGGGCGGCAGTGCCTCGCCGCCGGCCAGGACGCGCACGCCGCGCAGATCGGCCTCGGGCGGCAGTGTCGACCACAACGAC
The DNA here is from genome assembly GCF_004352805.1 of Nonomuraea mesophila. Lineage (NCBI taxonomy): Bacteria > Bacillati > Actinomycetota > Actinomycetes > Streptosporangiales > Streptosporangiaceae > Nonomuraea > Nonomuraea mesophila. The sequence continues at coordinate 1,403 of NZ_SMLD01000133.1, read as the reverse complement.
GGCGTGGCCTGCATGACGGTGATCCGTTCCCTGCTCAGCAGCCCGGCCAGCAGGTGCGGGTCGCGCACCTGCGCGCCGGAGGCCAGCACCACGCAGCCTCCCGCCGTCAGCGGCCCCATCAGCTCCAGGACGGAGATGTCGAAGGAGAGCGTCGTCACGGCGAGCAGCCGCTCGCCCGGCCCGGCCACCGGCAGCGCGGCGAGGAGACACTCCAGGTCGCGCTGGGTCACGACCACGCCCTTCGGACGGCCGGTCGAGCCGGAGGTGTAGATGACGTACGCGGCCGAACGCGGGTCGCGCGGCGGAGGGACGAAGGAGGCCGGCCCGCCGGAGGGCGTGATGCCGTCGGGGAAGAGCTCCCGGGTGTGCTCGTCCACCACGATCGCGGCCGGTCGCGCGTCGGCCACCATGAACCGCAGCCGCTCGGCGGGGAACGCGGGATCGAGGGGCAGGTAGGCGGCGCCCGCCTTGGCCACGCCGAGCACGGCCACCAGCAGCGCGGCCGAGCGCGGCAGGGCGATCCCGACGAGGTCCTCGGGTCCGAGGCCGCCGAGCCGGGCGGCGAAGGCGTCGGAGGCGGCGTCGAGTTCGGCGTAGCTCATCGTCTCGCCGGCGAAGACGCAGGCGTCGGCGTCGGGGGTGCGCCGGGCCTGGGCGGAGAAACGTTCGTACCACGGCTGCCCGCCCGCCCGCGGCGGGCCGCCGTTCTGCCACCGGGCGAGCTCGGCACGGTCGTCACCGGCGAGCACGCGAGCCTGTCCGACCGGCAGGTCAGGCCGGGCGGCGACCTCGCCGAGCAGCACGAGGAGACGGTCGACGAGCCGCCGGGCCGTCGCGGGGCGGAAGCGGCCGGCGTCGTACTCGAGGATCGCCTCGAACGGCTCGCCGTCGACGAAGGTGACGTTGAGGTCCACCTTCGGATCGGCGGCGACCTCGGGCGCCTCCCCCACCGGCAGGCCGAGCACGGTGCCGCGGCCGGCGGGCCGGTGCAGGTAGCCGAGCATCACCTGGAACAGCGGGTTGCGGCCCTGCGCGCGCGCCGGGTTGACCGCCTCGACCACCTGCTGGAAGGGCAGGCCGGCGTGCTCGAACGCGGCCAGGTCACTCTCGCGCACCCGGCGCAGCAGCTCGGTGAACGTGGGCGCGCCGGACAGGTCCGTACGCAGCACGACGGTGTTGACGAAGAACCCGACGAGGTCGTCCAGCACGGGATCGGCGCGGCCCGAGGCCGGGGTGCCGATGGGGATGTCGTCCCCGGCTCCGAGGCGGGACAGCAGGGTGGCGAGCGCCGCGTGCAGCACCATGAACAGGCTGGCCGACTCCGCCCGTCCCAGCTCGCGCAGCGCGCCGACCAGGTCGGGCGGCAGCTCGGCGCTCACCTGGCCGGCGGGCGGGGCCGCGGG
>NZ_SMLD01000132.1:0-25877 GCF_004352805.1 Nonomuraea mesophila | reverse complement strand
CCTGCTGAAGAGGGACCGACGACACCTCGAACAGGAAGTCGTATTCTCCGCTGCGCTTCCACGCCGTCAGGCGCGCGGAGGACTCCACGTAGGAGACGCGACGGCCTTGCAGCGTGTAGGCGCGGGTCCGTTCTTCCAGGGCTTCGTTGTAGACGAGGCGGACGCAGCCGAACGTCCGGGCAAGCTCTTCGGCCTGCTCGGGGGTCGGGTAGAAGCGGTACTTGTAGGCCCGCTTCACGATCTGCGCCACGCCTCACATCCTACCGCACGATCAGCTAGCAATCGTGTGTGTGTTCGATACGGCGGTCCGCCTGACGGCGAATCGCCTCACCCTGCCCTGCTCCGCAGGAGACCGATTCCTCCCCCGCCTGAACTGAAGGCGGGGGTCTCCTCGGAGGTGTCCGATAAAGCACGCCGTACCCGGCGGTCTGGGTGATCGCGAGTGCTCCCATGAGCCGTACGGAAGGGCTGTATTGAGCGATCACTTGATTACTGTTCCCGTTCATATGACAACAACTCGTGATAAGGATCACGCCGTACGGAATTGCATTGTCTTATATATGTGTACGGCTAATAGCGTTGTGTCATGGGACATTCCTATGTGGTGACCGGCGGCGGACGCGGCATCGGCAAGGCGGTGGTCGAACGGCTGCTCGGCGACCGGAACACCGTGGTCGCCGTCGAACACGACTCCGCCGCCCTGGACTGGGCGGGACCTCGGGTGATCCCCGTGATCGGCGACGCGGCGGACGAGGAGGTCGCCGCCTGGGCCGCCGACCTCGCCCAGGAGTCGGGCACGCTGCGCGGCTGGGTCAACAACGCCGCCCTGTTCAGGGACGCCTCGGTGCACTCCGCCCCGATCGCCGAGGTCAGGGCGCTGATCGCGGCCAACCTGGACCTGGCCGTGGTCGGCTGCGCCACGGCCGTGCGCCACTTCCTCGATGCCGGCACCCCGGGCGCCATCGTCAACGTCACCTCCCACCAGGCCACCAGGGCGGTCCCGGGCGGCCTGCCGTACGCGACCGCGAAGGCCGCCACGGAGGGGCTGACCAGGTCGCTGGCGGTGGAGTACGGCAGGCACGGCATCAGGGTCAACGCCGTCGCTCCCGGCACGGTGGCCACCGAACGGTACGAGGCGTTCATGGCCGCGCAGGCCCCGGAGAGCGCGGCGGACGTCGAGGGACAACTGGCCACGCTGCACCCGCTGGGCCGCGTGGCGGCGCCCGCCGAGGTGGCCTCCGTCGTGGCCCATCTGCTGTCGGACGACGCCTCCTTCGTCAACGGGGCCACGATCCCGGTGGACGGCGGGCGCACGGTGCTCGGGCTCGACCCGGAGGCACGGTAGTCAGCCCTCGAAGCGACGGCATGTCCGCTGCCACGGCGGGTAAAAGGTGGTCACCGGTGTGAGGTGAGCGCGATGAGTCTTTCCCCGAGGGAGCGCCGTATCCTCGCCGAGATCGAGCGTGCCCTTGAGCAGGACGACCCCGAGCTGGTCAGGCGCGTCGCCGAGATCGACGAGACCGAATGGGCGCGCGGGGCCCGTCCAGGGGCGCGTGGCCTGCGCGGGCGGGCGCCCCGCGCGTGGGTGATCTACGTCGCGGTCACGCTCGTGATCGTGTGCCTGCTGATCGCCGTGTTGACGACCTGAGGGGGCGCCGCCTCTCCGCGCTCAGGCCAGGCACCTCAGCGCCGCGACGACGCGCGGGTCCGTGCCGCTGGAGGCGGGCAGCCGGCCCACCGTGGCCTCGACGAACTGCGCGCGCGACAACGTCGCGACTGCCCCGTCCACGGACGCCCGGATCTGCTCGCCCGCGGGCTCGACCTCCACCTCGGCGCCCTGCTCGGCCAGTACGAACCGCCCGACCGCGACCCGCCACGCCGTCCTGCCCTCGGCCTCCCCTTCGGGCACGGGGGCGCCGACGTCGTCGGCGTGGGTGGCGTACTCGGAGTCGTAGTGGAAGGCCTGCAGCCTGTTGGGGTAGGGGCCGGCCATCGTGTCGAGCATGGCCTGCGGGCCGAGCTCCCGCATGCGCCTGCGCGTCTCGCCGTTCTTGACCCGCCACTCCTGAAGGACCTCTTCGACGGGCAGGCCCCTGCGTCGGCGTACGGACCACTCGTTGAAGTCGTTGTACCCGCCGATCCCTTCCGCCGACAACCGGGTCAGCAGGTCCTGGACGGTTCCGTCGAGGCAGGCGTGGTTGTACAGCTCCTCGCCCGCCAGGTGGCCCAGCACGTCGCGGACGGACCAGCCCGAGCAGCGCGACGGGCGCGACCAGCCGGCCTCGTCGAGCCCCGAGAAGAACCGGTCGAGCCGGGCCGCCTCGACGTCGAAGATGTCGAACGGGTCCCAGCCCTTGAGCAGGTCGTCAGCCATACCCGGGACGCTACCCCTCAGCCGCCCGCTTTCACCGCCATGGACCCGAGGGCCGCCTTGACCCTGGTGTACTCGTCGGCGCAGGAGGGCGCCCGCGCGGCGGGGACCCAGCCGCCCTTGGCGATCTCGGCGTGCCTGACGGGGTCGGAGCCGTACAGCAGGCAGGCGAAGGTGGCCGACTGGGTCAGGCCCGACAGGTGGTCGACGCCGGTGTGCCCGGCCAGCAGGTGGCGGGCCTCGGCGGCGGACACCACGCGCTTGGGCGCGTCGGCGGCGAGCGTGAGCGCCGCGAACTGGTCGGCCTGGCCCTCGCTGTCGCGCATGCCGTTGAGCGTGGTCAGGGCGTGGCCGAGCTGGTGGTGGAAGATCATGCTGAGCGCGCCGTCCATGCGGGCGGCCGCGGCACCGGAGCCGACCTCCTCGGTCTCCGCGATGCCCTTCATGGTCGTGCGGACCTGGTCGACGAGCTGGTAGCAGATCGTGATGCGGCGCTCCGCGTGATTCCAGAGGGCCTTGGGGGAGCCGCAGTCCTTGGCGACGACCTTGACGGGCTGGGGCACCTTGATCCTGGTCTTCAGCGCGTCGCTGTCCTTCAGCAGCTTCCTGGCCTGTTCGGCACGCGGCGAGCCGGGGGACTCGTAGCGTACGGACACCTCGGCTGAAGGTGCCGTCCCGAACGTGCTCGTCATGCTCAGGACGAGGGCGATCACGGGATGCGGCATCCGGCGGCTCCTTCGAGGTCGATCAACGCAATGGGGTAGTCCATGCGACATTCGAGTGATCGATAAACCTCGGAACGTGAACGAATCCGGAAAGCCGCAGGCCCGGCCCCCCGCAGAGGGGACCGGGCCTGCGATGGTGAGACTAGCGACGCCAGCCGTAGACCCGCACGTAGTCCGTGCGGCTCGTGGACGGCTCGAGCCTGCGGTCACCGCGGTAGACGGCCTTGTAGCTGCCGCTGCGGTAGGCGCGAGCCTTGCCGTAGAACTTGCCGTCACGGCCGGTCCTGGCCGAGTCGACCCACTTCCAGGCGCTGGAACCGCTCGCGCGGTGGTAGATGCTGACCCGCTCGCCGCGGACGCCCTCCCAGCGGTGGTCATCGACCTGGAGGCGGCCGGAGAAGTAGACCGACCGGCCCTTGCGCACCTTGTACGGGGACGCCTTGAACCGGCTGATCCGGGTGTCGGCCCGGCCCTTGCGGATGTCCACGTAGAAGTACGCGGAGTCGGTGGCGACCTTCCTGCCGTGCCTGTTGTAGGCGACGGCCGTGGCCTTCCACTTGCCCTCGGGGTCGTTCTGGTTGAAGGCGATGGCGTAGCGCCAGCCCTGGACCCGGTCGACGCCCTTGGTCCGCATGGTGCGGAACTTGGGGCTGGCCGGCTCGACGCTGAGCACGACCTTCTCGACGCGCCGGCTGGCGCCGACGTCGAAGAACGCCTTGGTCTCGGCGTTGCCCTTGACCACGACGGGGTTCGGCGAGATGTCGCGGATCTTAAGGTACGTGTCGTGCGTGGTGGTGGCCGAGGCCACACCCGCGCCGGACACGAGCATGGTGCCGCCGGCGACGGCGGAAATGAGTCCTGCTGCGATCTTCTTCATGAGGGTGCTGATTCCTCTCCCCGTATTGACTTCAGAACCGGCCCGGGGCGCCGGCTCCTCTACTGCTTAGAGGCACCCGCTCGGGAAAAGGTTGGCCCAAGTTTCAAGAAAATTTTTGATCACGCTTTAACCTGCGCTTATGCGGGAAAAAAGACCGTTTGGGTGACTTGAGCGACTACAGTCGTGGCACATGACCGACGTCTACACCCTGGGCGAGCCGCTGGGCGTCGTCTCCAGCGGCCGCGTGCGCCACGAGAGCGAGGCCAGGCTGGACGTCTGCGGACCCGAGTTCACCCTTGCGGTCGCGCTGGCCCGGCTCGGCCACCGGTCCGCGTACCTCGGCAAGGTCGGCGACGACGAGCTGGGCGCCAGAGCGCTCACCGTGCTCAAGGGCGAGGGCGTGGACGTGCGGGACATGCGCGTGTCCGAGGGCCTGCGCACGGGCCTGATCCTCAGGGAGACGCGCATCGGCCGCGAGCCGAGGGCGACGCAGTACCGCGCCGGCTCGGCGGGCTCGCGGCTGGCGCCGGGCAACGTGCCCATCGACCGGATCGCCGCGGCGAAGATGCTCCACGTCACCGGCCTGACGGCGGGACTCGGCCGGGACGCGCGCGAGGCGGTACGGGTCGCCGTGAACGCCGCCAGGAACGCCGAGGTGATGATCTCCTTCGCCGTCGAGTACGTGCCCGAACTGTGGGCGTCCGTGCGCGAGGCCGAGGAGGTGCTCGGCGAGCTGGCCTGCCGCTCACACCTGCTCTTCCTCCGCCAGGACGAGCTCGACCTGGTCAAACCCGCGCTCACGCCCGAGCGCGAGGTCGTGGTGGACCGCGGGGCGAAGGGCGCGAGCGTACGGGCCGACCGGATGCGCTACGACGTGCCCGGCTGGCAGGTGCCCGTCGTGGACACGTCCGGGGCGGGGGAGGCCTTCACGGCCGGCTACATCAGTGCCGCGCTCGACGGGCTCATCCCCCAGGAGCGCCTGCACCGCGGGGCGCTGCTGAGCGCCGCCGCGGTGACCAGCGCGAGCGACTGGCAGGGCCTGCCCACCAGGTCGGACCTCACCTGAGGCGCGTCACGGATCGATGTTCAGGGTGAAGGTCGAGGTCGTGTTCCTGACGTCCTGGGCGTTGCCGGAGAACCGCAGGCCCTCGAACGTGGCCGACCCCACCGCGGGGCCCTGGCCGGGTTCGGGCATCTCGTTCACCCAGATGCCGAAGCCCGACTTGGCGTCGAAGGCGTCGCCGCTCTTCTTCGCCCCGCTGATGGACACGTTCGTGAAGACCGTGTCCTCGATCGGGTTGAGCGGCGCGGAGCCCTGGTAGCCGGTCTGGAACATGATCCCGCTGTAGGTCGGGTCCACGATGTCCAGGTTGCGGATCCGGATGCCCTGGAACTTCTTGGAGGAGGAGAACAGCCACATCGCCGGGAACGTCTGCTGCCCCCAGAAGTGCCCGCCGGCCCTGACCAGCGAGATGTCCTCGAAGACCGTGGGCGGGTCGGCGCCGAACCCGTGCATCGGGATGCCGAAGTCCAGCGAGCTGATCGTGACGCCCGAGTACACCAGCGTGTCGGCCACGTGGATGTTCCTGAACGTGTTGCCGTAGCCGCCGTAGACGGCCACGCCCGCGGCCCGCCAGGTGAGCCGCGAGGTCAGGTTCTCGTAGACGTTGCCGTGCTGCTCGCCCGCGTTGTTGTCGATCGCCGAGAACAGCGCGAAACTGTCGTCGCCCGTGGACCTGGTCTCCACGTTGGTGACGTGGTTGCCGGTGCTGCCGTTGGTCATGTTCAGGCCGTCGGCGAACACGTTGCGGATGCGCGAGTTCCTGATCGTCATGTCATCGGTGTTGGAGCCCCAGTACATGCAGATCTGGTGCTCGACCCAGAGGTTGTCGATCGTCATGTCCGCGACGTTCGTGAAGTCGAACACCTTGCCGGGGCCGTCGATGCGCGAGGTGTAGTTGCCGAAGTAGGCGAAGTTCGCGAACGTCGAGCCGTTGGCCGTGGCGTCGGCCCGGAAGCCGACGTCGGTGTTGGACTGCCCCGAGGGCGCGTGGAACCTGGTGTACCACGGCCCGGCGCCGACGATCTTGACCGCCTTGCCGTACACCTGGAACTTGCCCGTCGTGCGGTAGTCGCCCGCGGGCAGGTAGACGCCGGTCAGGCCGGCGTCCATGCGGGCCTTGTCGAGCGCGTTCTGCACGTCCTGGTGGGAGAAGCCGGCCGGCACGGCGTACGCGCCGGGGTCGGGGTTGGCGACGGGGGCCACCCGCTCGAGGTCCACGAAGTCGATCGCGTACGTCGAGCCGTTGGCCGCGTCCTTCTGCAGCCTGATCCTGCTGCCCGCCGGCACGGTGGTGTCGAGCATCAGGTTCGCCTCGTCGTAGATGTGCCTGGGCGGGCCCGAGCCTGGGTCGTTGCCCGGGCTCGCCTCGGGGCCGTAGAGCCAGGCGTAGCGGGAGGTCAGGGCGATGGCCTTGTGGAAGGCGCCGTCGACGTAGACGTTGAGCGTGGAGTCGATGCCGCCGCCGCCCGGCGCGTCGGGGATGGAGAAGCGGGTGACGAGGGTGTTGGCCGGCGCCTTCGTGGTGAACTCGACGTAGGCGCCCGTCCGGTCGAGCGTCACCGCGCGCCGCCCCGACGCCTCGCCGGCGATCGTGCCGATCTCCCTGCTCGGGCCGGCGCGGGTGGCGCCGCCGCCGAGCACGGCGTCCTCGGCCTCATAGGTGTCGTACGGCATGTTCGCGCCGCGGCCGGCGAACAGCGGCAGCGTGCTGGTGTTGTTGTCGCGCCGGACCGGCAGTTCCTCGGAGTCGGCGGCGAGCACGGTCTTGACGGAGTACCTGCCGTTCGCCGCCGTCCACGTGCCCAGCCGGACCGGAGCGGTGGTGGCGCCGGGGGCGATCGTGCCGGTCGCCGAGCCGGTCAGGGTCCTGACGACGTCGCCGGAGTCGTCGGTGACGGTGAGCGTGATGCCGTGGGAGCCGCCGCCGGAGGCGATCGTGCCCTGGTTCCTGATCGCCACGGTGAACGTCACGGTGTCGCCCGCCGCGGGGTTGCCCGGCGTCCAGGCGACGGGGGAGGCGACCAGGTCGGCCGTGTCGGCGGCCTTCACGGTCAGCGTGCCGGTCGTGGCGTTGTTGGTCTCGTCCTGCTCGGTGACCTCGCCGTCCTCGTCCACCTTGGCGGACAGCTCGTGGGTGCCGGCCGGGCGCGTGCCGATGTCCGCGGACACGGTGGCCGACGCCCCCGCCGCGAGCGAGGCCACGTCGGCGCTGCCGGCCTTGTCGTCGCCCACGTAGAAGGTGAGCGTGGTGGCGGCGGAGCGTTCGGTGCCGGCGTTCCTGACCGTGGCCGAGAGCGTGACCTCGTCGGTCTCGGCCGGCGCGGCGGGCGAGGAGGTCAGGCCCGACACGGTCAGGTCGGGGTTGGGCGCGGGTGTGCCGAAGATCTGGAACTCGGCGATCTGGCCGCCCGGCGCGCCGGAGTTGGCGGTGATCCGCAGCCGGACGTCGGCGGCCCTGCCGGTCACCGGGATGGTGACGGTGTTGCCGGTGGCCGGGTCGAAGGTGTACGTGGTCTCAGGGACGAGGCCGGTGAAGCCGGTGGCGCCCTGCGCGCGGCCGAGGACCTGGACGGCCTGCGTACGCCTCGCCCAGATCCGGTCGGGGTTCAGCTTGACCGTGACGGAGCTGAGGTCGGTGTCGGTGCCGAGCCGCACGGTGAGCGTGCCGGGGTGGGCGGCGCTCTCCCAGTACGTGCTCAGGTCGTCGTCGTTGGCGTTCGCGGCGACGTACGTGTGGGTGTGGGGAGAGCCCTCGACGGGCCTGCCGAGGGCGAGGTTGACGCCGTCGCCCGGACCGCCCGGATCGCCCGGACCGCCGGGCCGGCTGCCCCAGACCTCGAACTCGGACAGCTGCCCGGCCGGCCAGCCGGTGTTGGCGGTGAACAGCAGCCGGACGTGGCGGGTCGTGGCGTCGGTGAGCGTGATCGTCGCGGTGGGCGCGAAGGTGTACGTGGCCGAGCCGGCGAGCGTGGTGAAGGCCGTGCCGTCGGAGCTGCCCTGGACGGTCAGCGTCTGGGTGCGGCGGGGCCAGCCGGCGGGCAGCTTGAGCACGAGCCTGCTGACGTCGGCGGCGGCGCCGAGGTCGACCTGGATCCACTGGGGGAAGGCGTCGTTGGCCGACTCCCAGTAGGTGGCCTGGTCGCCGTCGGTCGCGTTGGCGGCGCGGTGGACGTCGGTGTGGCTGCCGGCCGTGGCGGTCCTCCCGGCGGCGAGGTCGGTGTCGGCCGCGGCGTGCGCGGGGGCGGCGAGGAGTCCGGTGAGTAACGTGAGGGCGGCGATGAGAGCTCTCATGGGGGTGGCCCTTCGGATCAGGCGGATGGCCGAACCATAGGATGCCGAGCAGGTGACCGCAATATTACGACGAGATTTCGCAAGGATTTGACTGGCTCGTGCGGTGGCTGTGCGACCCTCGTCCGCTGCTCAGGACCGGAGCGGACTGACGAAGGCGGGTGTGCACACCGCGCAAGCGCTGGCGTCGCATTCACGTAAGCCGTTGCAAGCGCTTGCGTCGCAGGTCGTATAGTTTGCGCATGACACGACGACTCGCAGAGGTGGCCAAGAAGGTCGGGGTGAGCGAGGCGACCGTGAGCCGCGTGCTCAACGGCAAGCCGGGGGTGTCCGACGCGACCCGAGAGGCGGTGCTCACCGCCCTCGACGTGCTCGGCTACGAACGTCCCACCCAGCTGCGCGGCGACCGGGCCCGGCTGGTCGGCCTGGTGCTCCCCGAGCTGCAGAACCCCATCTTCCCCGCCTTCGCGGAGGTGGTCGGCGGCGCCCTGGCCCAGCAGGGGTTCACCTCGGTGTTGTGCACGCGCACGGTCGGCGGCGTCTCCGAGGCCGACTACGTCGATCTGCTGCTCCAGCAGCAGGTCAGCGGCGTGGTCTTCGCGGGCGGGCTCTACGCCCAGGCCGACGCCGCGCACGGCCACTATGAGCTGCTGCACGAGCGCAGGCTGCCGGCCGTGCTGGTGAACGCGGCCGTGGCGCGGCTCGACTTCCCGCAGGTGTCCTGCGACGACGCGGTGGCCGCCGAGATGGCCGTGGCCCACCTGCGCGCGCTCGGCCACGAGCGGATCGGCATGGTGCTCGGGCCGAAGGACCACATGCCGTCGCGGCGCAAGCTGGAGACGTTCCTGTCGGAGGGCTGCGACCCCGACCTGGTCGAGCACACGATGTTCTCGCTGGAGGGCGGGCACGCGGCGGCGGCCAGGCTGGTCAGGCGCGGCGTCACCGGCGTGGTCTGCGCCAGCGACCTGCTCGCGCTCGGCACCATCAGGGCGGCCCGCCGCGCCGGGCTGTCCGTGCCGGCGGACGTCTCGGTCATCGGCTTCGACGACTCCGCGCTGATGAACTGCACAGAGCCGCCGCTGACGACGGTCCGCCAGCCGATCGACGCCATGGGCAGGGCCGCGGTCGACCTGCTGGTGGCGCAGATCGACAAGGCGGCGGTGCCGGCCGACGAGCTGCTGTTCGAGCCCGAGCTGGTGGTCAGGGCCTCCACGGCCCGCGTCCCGGCGGCTCGCCGTTGACGGCGGCCGCTCGTGACGTAGTCGTTATCTTGCAATAGACCGTCGAAATATTGCGGACTTCGGTTCACGATCCTATGGTGTGGGCACCTCGCATCAGAAGGGTCAGACCATGCAGAGATCCACGGGACTCCTGCTCGTAACCGTGATCGGGCTAGCGGCCACGGCGTGCGGCTCCGGCGAGCCCGACTCTCCTTCCGCCGGCGGCGCCGAGGCCGTGACGATCACGGTGGCCTGCCAGCCCGCCAAGTCCGCTCCGAAGGAGCGCAAGGCCTGGGATGACGACGTGGCCACGTTCATGAAGAACCATCCCGGGGTGACGGTCAAGAGCACGGACCAGCAGCCGTGCTTCGACCCCAAGACGTTCGGCCCCAAGCTGGCGGGTGGCCAGATGGAGACCGTCTTCGTCGTGCCGGTGACCAACTACGCCGACGTCATCGGCAAGGGCCAGGCGCTCGACATCACCCCGTACACCAGCACGATCAAGAACTGGGACGACCTGCGCCCCGACGTCCGCGAGCTGGTCACCAAGGACGGCAAGGTGTACGGCGTGCCGAACGTGCACTACGGCGTCGGCCTCGTCTACAACCGCGCCCTGTTCACCAAGGCCGGGCTGGACCCGAACAGGCCGCCCGCCACGTGGGCCGAGGTCCGCGAGGCGGCCAAGAAGATCGCCGCCCTCGGCCAGGGCTACGTCGGCTACGGCGAATACTCCGGCGGCAACACCGGAGGCTGGCACTTCACCCAGGCGATCTACGGCCGCGGCGGCAGCATCCTGACCCCCGACGACACCAAGGCCGCCTTCAACTCGCCCGAGGGCAAGGCCGTGCTGCAGACCCTGCACGACATGCGCTGGGTGGACGACAGCATGGGCAACAAGCTCCTGGTCGGCTGGGAGTCGCTGATGATGGCGATGGGCAGCGGCAAGGTCGGCATGATGCTCGGCGCGCCCGACGTGGTCACCGACGTGGTCAACAAGTTCAAGGGCAACGTCGCCGACTACGGCATCACCGGCTTCCCCGAGGCCAAGGCGTCGCTCAGCGGCGGCGAGGCGTTCATGATCAACCCGAAGGCCACCCCCGAGGAGGCCGAGGCCGGGCTCGCCTGGCTCGACTTCCGCTTCAACACCGTCGGCAAGGGCCGCTTCGACTTCGCCCGCGGCAAGGCCCTCGGCAACCCCGTCGGCGTGCCCGACAACGACGTCTACGGCGACTCGCCCACCGGCAAGGCGATCCAGGCCGACCGCGTGAAGCACGCCTCGCTGCCGGTCGAGAACTACGAGCCGTACGCGCGGGCCGCCGCCACCATCCCGCCGAAGGCCGAGCCGGTGCACGCGCAGGAGCTGTACGCCATCCTCGACGTGCCCATGTCGGGCGTGCTGAGCCGCGAGGACGCGAGCATCGACCAGCTCCTGGCCGACGCGGAGACCAAGGCGAACGCCCTGCTGGCGGCCAAGGGCTGACCCTATGGGAATCGTGAGGCGCAATCTGACGGCCTACGGGTTCCTGTGCGCGGCGCTGGCCTGCTTCGCGGTGTTCGCCTGGTATCCGATGGTCAGGGAGTTCGTGCTGAGCTTCCAGAAGACCGACCTGATCAACCCGCCCGAATGGGTGGGCCTGGACAACTTCACGGCGGCCTTCCAGGACCCCGCCTTCGGCCAGGCCTGGCTGAACACCGTGGAGTTCACGTTCCTCGCGCTGCTGTGCGGCTACGCCGTGCCGTTCGTCGTCGCGCTCGTGCTGAACGAGCTACGCCACGCCCGCGCCTACCTGCGCTTCGTCGTCTACCTGCCGGTCATGCTGCCGCCGATCGTGGCGGTGCTGCTGTTCCGGTGGTTCTACGATCCGGGCCCCGGGCTGTTCAACCAGCTGCTCGGCGCCGTCGGCCTGCCGCCGCTGGCCTGGCTCGACAGCTCGTCCACGGCGCTGATCTCGCTGGTGCTGGTCTCGACGTGGATGAACATGGGCAGCGCGACGCTGATCTACCTCGCCGCCCTGCAGAACATCCCACCCGAGCTGTACGAGGCCGCCGAGCTCGACGGCGCCGGCATCCTCAAGCGCATCAGGCACGTCACCATCCCGCAGACCCGGCTCATCCTCCTGCTCATGCTCATGTTGCAGATCGTGGCCACCATGCAGGTGTTCATCGAGCCGTACATGCTGACCGGCGGCGGGCCGGAGAACGCCACGGTGTCGGTGGCGTATCTGATGTACCAGTTCGCGTTCTCGCAGATGAACTACGGCCAGGCGGGCGCGCTCGGCATGATGCTCATGCTGGCCCTGCTCGTCTTCGCGGCCTTCCAGCTCAGGACGACCAGGGAGGACGCGGCATGACCTCCGCCACGGACGTCCGCGCGGGCGCGCGGCGCAGGCCCGGCAGGGCCCGCACGCCCCGGCCCATCCACGTGCAGTTCCGCACGATCGTCTCGCCGCACCAGCTCAACGGCAGGTGGGGGCGGCGGATCTACTGGCTGGTGCTGGCCGCGGTCATCGTGCTGTTCACCCTGGCCTTCGTCTTCCCGCTCTACTGGATGGTCACCGGCGCGATGAAGACGCCGGAGGAGATCGCCGAGATGCCGCCGTCGCTCTTCCCCGCCGACCCGACGGCCGACGCGTTCGTCGAGGCGTGGGACCTGTTCGACATCGGCACGCTGCTGGCCAACACCGTCTACTACGCGCTGGGCGCGTGGCTGTTCTCCATGGCGGTGGACGTCACGGCCGCGTACGCGCTGTCGAAGCTGCGGCCGGTGTTCGGCAACGTCATCCTCGGCGCCATGCTGGCCACGCTGATGATCCCGCCGATGGTGATCCTCATCCCGCTCTACGTCACGATCGTGGACCTGGGGCTGCTCAACAACCCGTGGGGCCTGTGGTTCCCCGCGGCCGCCAACGGCTTCAACATCTTCCTGCTCAAACGCTTCTTCGACTCCATCCCCCGCGAGCTCATCGAGGCGGCGCAGATCGACGGCGCCGGCCCCGCGCGGGTGTTGTGGTCGGTCGTGCTGCCGGTCTCCAGGCCGATCCTCGGAGTGGTCTCCATCTTCACGATCGTCACCGCGTTCAAGGACTTCGTCCTGCCGCTGCTGGTCATGACCGACAGCGAGAAGATGACCATCAGCGTGGGCCTGTCGCAGACGGCGGGAGCGGTGACGCAGAACCAAGTCATGGGCGGCCTGGTCATCGCCGGCATCCCCATGATCATCGTTTTCTTCATCTTCCAACGGCACATCATGGCGGGACTCACCGCCGGAAGCATCAAGGGATGAGCGCATGTCGCAAACGTGGTGGCGGGGGGCCGCGATCTACCAGGTCTACCTGCGTAGCTTCGCCGACGGCAACGGTGACGGTGTGGGCGACCTCGCCGGTCTGCGCGCCCGCCTGCCGTACCTGAAGGACCTGGGGATCGACGCCCTCTGGCTGAACCCGTGGTATCCGTCGCCGATGGCCGACGGCGGCTACGACGTGGCCGACTACCGCGGCATCGAGCCGGTCTTCGGCACGCTCGCCGAGGCGGAGCGCTTCATCGCCGAGGCGCACGAGCTGGACATCAGGGTCATCATCGACGTGGTGCCCAACCACAGCTCGACGGAGAGCGCCTGGTTCAAGGAGGCGCTGGCGAATCCGGCGGCCAGGGACCGGTTCTGGTTCGCCGACCAGCCGGTGAACGACTGGCGGTCCATCTTCGGCGGCCCCGCCTGGACCCAGGTGCCCGACGGGCAGTGGTACCTCCACCTGTTCGCCGCCGAGCAGCCCGACTTCAACTGGGCCAACCCGGAGGTGCACCAGGAGTTCGAGGACGTGCTGCGGTTCTGGTTCGAGCGCGGCGTCGACGGCTTCCGCATCGACTCGGCGGCCCTGCTGTACAAGTCGGACACCGGCTACGAGGACCTCGACGCGGTCCACGACGTCTACCGCCGGTGGCGTGAGGTCGCCGACGAGTACGGCGAGCGCGTCCTGATCGGCGAGGTCTGGCTGCCCGACCAGGAGCGGTTCGCCCGCTACCTGCGCCCCGACGAGTTGCACACGGCCTTCAACTTCGACTTCCTGTCCTGCCCGTGGAACCCCGCCGAACTGCGCCGGGTCATCGACCTGACGTTGTCCACCCACACCCCGATCGGCGCCCCGCCCACGTGGGTGTTGTCCAACCACGACGTGACGAGGCCCGTCACCCGCTACGGCCGCGCCGACACCGCGTTCGAGCACGGCGGGCGCCTGCACGGCACCCCGTCGGACCCCGAGCTGGGCCGCCGGCGGGCGCGGGCGGCGGCGCTGCTGTCGATGGCGCTGCCTGGCTCGGTCTACGTCTACCAGGGCGACGAGCTGGGCCTGCCGGAGGTGGAGGACCTCCCGGACGAGCTGCGCCAGGACCCGATGTTCGCCAGGTCGGGCGGCGCCAACCCGGGCCGCGACGGCTGCCGGGTGCCGCTGCCCTGGTCGGGCGACGAGCCGCCGTTCGGCTTCGGCGCCGGCCCGTCGTGGTTGCCGCAGCCGGAGAGCTGGCGCAAGCTCACCGCCGAGGCTCAGCGTACGGATCTGGGGTCGATGCTCACCCTCTACAGGACGGCCCTGGCCATCCGGCGTGACCGGCTGGGCGACGGCACCATGACCTGGCTGCCGCTGGGGGAGAAGGTGCTGGCCTTCACCCGGGAGTCGGGCCTGACCTGCGTCACCAACCTGGGCCCCGGCCTGGTGCCCATGCCCGCCGGCGAGGTCGTCCTGGCCAGCGGGCCGCTGGACGACGGCGCGCTGCCCCCGGACACCACGGTCTGGCTGACCGCGAGCTGACCGCTCAGACGCTGCCCACGGTGTGGGCGGCCCGGCGGGTCACGGCCGGCTCGGGTGCCGATCGCCCGCGCCGGAGGAGCCGCGCCCCGCCGGCCGCCGCGAGCAGCAGGCACAACCAGGCGAACCAGTCGCCGAAGCGGGCGTAGACGGTGGTGCCCGGCCCTTCGGGCACGCCGGCGGCGGCCATGACGAACGGGCTGCTGCTCTCGGTGTCGGTCTCGGCGAGCACGCGCCCCCACGGGTCGGAGATCATCGGCGTGCCCTGCTGCGCCGCCCACGCCACCGAGACCCCGCTCTCCACGCCGCGCAGCAGCGCGTTGCGGCTGTGCTGGCGGCCGTTGCCGAACTCGTCGGCGGCCGGCGTCGCCAGCAGGCGCGCCCCCGCCAGGGCGTAGTCGCGGATCGGCGTCGGGAAGTTGAGGTCCATGCAGTTGGCCAGGCCCACGTCGTGCCCGTGACCGTGCGCGAAGACCAGCGTGTCGCCGCGGCGGAAGGGCGCCCCCGGGGCGAAGTGCCACTTCGTGTAGGAGACCGGCGCGGATCCGTCGGCCGGCAGGTGCACGGAGTAGTTGTACTTGATCTCCGGGGTCGTGTGCACGATCCCGATCACCACGTCGACGCCCCGCTCGCGGGCGACCGCGCGCAGCGGCCGCAGCGCGCCGGCCAGGCTGTCCTCGTCGGTGCCCACGGCGCCCTCAGGCAGCACGGCCATCGTGCCCTCCGGCAGCGCGGCGATCTGCCGCGCGTAGTCCTTGATCAGGGCCTGGCCTCCCGGACCGGCCGCGTCAGGGGCCCACTGGAAGCGGCTCGCCGACATGACCGCCACCCGCTGCACGGCGGGTTCGCCCGCGTCGGCCAGGCGCAGCGCCCCGAAGCCGAGCACGACGGCGCACACCGCCATCCCCGCGGCACCGGTGCGCAGCCGGGCCGCCGGCAGCGCTCCAGGCCAGGTCACCGCCGCGATGGCGGCCGGCACCATGAGCAGGACGAACCCCAGGCCCCACGCGCCCGTCACCGAGGCGATCTGGATCACGACGGGCACGTCGGCCACGGAGGTGGCCAGCGGCCAGACGATGCCCGTCGGGTTGGCGAGCACGGTCACGTACATGAAGGCCACCCACACGGCGGGCGGCGCGCTCGCGGCCAGCAGCGGCAGCCCGCGCAGGAGGAGCGCGCGGAACAGCCAGGCCACCAGCCCGAACAGCAGGGAGGAGCCGACGACGATGGCGATCCCGATGGGCAGTGGCACCGACGGCGTCTTCAGGAAGAACTCGAACTGGCCGCCGAGGCCCAGCAGATACGCCAGGAAGGCGGTGCAGAAGGCCACCCTCGCGCTCACCCGTGGCGCCAGCAGCAGCACCGGCAGCGGCGCCAGCCAGCTGAGGCCCGGGATCGGCGCGAAGCCGGTGCCGAAGAAGAACAGCAGCGCCGAGGCCGCCAGTGCGGCAGGCACTCTGAGTCGTGATGCCATGAAGCTCCCCGTTCGACGGCGTGTATACACCGTAAACAGCGAGGTATACGGTGTCAACACAGTCCGGCCGTTACCATCGCCTGATGGCCCGCCTGCGCAGAACGCCCCCGCACGACCTGGCGCCGCACGCCCGCGCCCTCTACGACAAGATCACCGCCGGCCCGCGCGGCACGTTCATGGTGGATCCCGAGGGCGGGCTGACGGGCCCGTTCAACGCGATGTTGCTGAGCCCGCCGGTCGGCGACGCGCTGCAGGCGCTCGGGGCGGCCGTCCGCTACCGTTCGGCGCTCACCGACCGGGCGCGGGAGCTGGCGATCCTGGTCGTCGCCGGCCACCACGACAGCGCGTTCGAGCGGGCCGCCCACGAGCCGATCGCCCGCGGCCTCGGCTTCGGCGACGACCAGCTCCAGGCGCTGCGCGACGGCTCGCCCCTGTCACTGCCCGAGGACGAGCAGGCGGTGCTCGACGTCACCCGCGCCCTCGTGGCCAGAGGCGATCTCGACGACGACGAATACGCGAAGCTGGAGGAGAGCGTGGTGTTCGAGCTGACCACCCTGGTCGGCTACTACACGACGCTCGCGCTCCAGCTCCGCGTCTTCCGTGTCTAACTGGGCGGCGGGCCGCCGCAGGCTCCACGGATGCTCTTGAACCAGGCCTCATACCGGTCGTGCAGGTCGCGGCCGGAGAGCCGCAGCCAGGCGTCGTCGGCGTTCTCCAGATACGTGAAGTTCGCGCTCCCGGTGTAGACGCGGGGCGTGATGTCGTCGTGGTAGAAGCCGTCCAGCAGCATGAGCTTGGTGTGCGGCACCACGCTGCGCGAGCCGACGGTGAACCGGCAGGGCGTGACCTGCATCTTCTTGTTGTTGGACGCCGTGGTGCCGAGGATCTTCCGGATCTCGCTGTCGACGTTCTCCATGACGTTGCCGGCGTTCTCGTAGAAGACGATGTCGATCCAGCAGTTCTCGCCCCTGAGCCGCAGCAACTCGTTGGCGATGGCCTTGCGGTTCTTGTTGAAGGCCGTGAGCGCCATGCGGATGTCGGTCTGGTGTTTGACGCCGTCGGGGGTCTTGTACGAGCACTCGACCAGCCGCAGGATGTTGACCACGGGGTCGCCGGACGTCACCCGGCGGGGGAAGAACATCGCCCGGATGGGAGTGCCGGTCGGGGTGGTCCAGAAATAGTTGGGATTGACCGACGTACGCCGGCCCGCGCGCAGGTCGTTGAAGTAGGTCAGGTAGCCGTCATAGACCGTGGCGTCGGTGAAGGTGTAGGCGTCGTTGTAGGAGTTGTACAGGTACCAGTCGGACAGGTTCGACGACGTCTGGAAGCCGACCTTGGGATGCACGGTGCCGCCGACCAGCACGTTGGAGAAGAGCGCGAACTTGTTGTGCTGGTAGTTACGCGCGATGCAGCCGCGGTTCTCGGCGGCCGGGTCGGGATATTCGCAGCCCACCACCCACGAGCCGGCGCTCTCCGAGGTGCCGAGCGCGGCGGTGAGCTGGGCCTCGACGGCGTCGTTGGAGGCGTCCTCGCGGCTGTCGAGGATGACCTTCACCCGCACGCCGCGCTCGTGGGCGGCGACCAGCGCGTTCGCCACCTCGCTCGACCGCTGGCCGGCGGAGAACTGGTGCATCACGAACCGGATGTCGCCGCCGGGCTGCACCGCCTGGATCAGCCTGATCAGCTGGTCCATGACGGCCGACTGCGCGGCGCTCGGCGTGCCGGGCACACCCGAGTCGGCGGTGGGATCGTTGAAGACGGGCGCGTTCAGGACGGGCGGCCCGGTGACCGCCGTCGGCCGCACGGGGTCGGCATCGGCCGGGTGTCCGGTGGCCAGGAGCGAGGCTGCCAGGCATAACGCCACCGCGGCGCGGCGGCTGACGGATCTCGTGGTCATGGGGGTCCCCTTCGGAGGGTGGGGCATGATCGTCGAGATCGACTGTCGTGGCAGGGTCTGAAGCTGTCAAGACCGCGGTCAGGCCGACTCGCGGACCACCAGCTCGGTGGGCAGGATCACCGGCTCGCTCGCCCTGCCCTCGAAGAGGTCGAGCAGCAGCCCGACCATGGCCGCCGCCTGCTCGGCGACCGGATGGCGGAGCGTGGTCAGCGGCGGCTCGGTGTATTTCGCCGCCTCGATGTCGTCGAAGCCCACCACGGCGACGTCGTCGGGCACCCGCCGGCCGGCCTGGCGCAACGACTGCAGCGCGCCGACCGCCATCAGGTCGTTGGCCACGAACACGGCGTCGAGCTCGGGATCGTCGCGCAGAAGCTGGCGCATCGCCACCGCCCCCGACTCGCGCGTGAAGTCGCCGACGGCCACGATCGAGCGGTGGTCGGAGTCGCGCAGCACGTTGCGGTAGCCGGTCAGGCGGTCCTGACCGCCGATCATGTCCTGCGGGCCGGCGATCGTGGCGATCCTGCGCCGGCCCGTCTCCACCAGGTGCCGCACCCCGGCCTCCGCGCCCCCGATGTTGTCGTTGTCGACGTAGGGGATCTCCACGGGGACCGCGGGCCGGCCGTAGGAGACCACGGGGACGCGCAACCGTGACAGGGCCGACGGCAGCGGGTCGGCGCCGTGCATGGAGATCAGCATGACGCCGTCGACGTGGCCGCCCGAGATGTAGTGCTCCACCCGCGCGTGGCTCTTGGCCGAGGAGGCCATCATGAGCACGACCTGCTTGTTGACCGCCTCCAGCTCCATGGAGGCCGACCTGATCGCCGTGGAGAACATCGGGTCCTCGGAGAAGACCCGGGTGCCCGGCTCGCTGACGACCAGGGCGATCGAGTCGGTGCGCTGGGTGACGAGGCTGCGCGCGGCGGAGTTGGGGACGTAGCCCAGCTCGTCGATCGCGCGCAGCACGGCGTCGCGGATGTGCGGCGCGACCGTCGTCTGCCCGTTGACGACCCGGGAAGCGGTGGCGCGCGACACGCCCGCGCGGGCGGCGACCGCTTCCAGCGTCGGACGTCTCATGACAGGACCGGCAGGAGGGAGAGCATGGAAAAAATCTACAGGCCGTTTCGGCTGATCACGTCCCGATACCAGAGGGCACTGTCCTTGAGCGTCCTGGTTTGTGTCGCGTAGTCCACATGGACGATGCCGAAACGCCGCCGGTAACCCTCCGCCCACTCGAAGTTGTCGAGCAGCGACCAGACCAGATAGCCGCGCAGGTCCGCGCCCGCCTCGATGGCCCGGTGCACCTCGCGCAGATGCCCGTCCAGGTACGCCACCCGCTCGTCGTCGTGCACGCGCCCGTCCTCCACGACGTCGTCGAAGGCCGCGCCGTTCTCCGTGACCATCAGGCCGACCCGCGGGTAGTCCTGCGAGAGGCGTACGAGCAGCCTGGACAGGCCGTCGGGCACGATGGGCCAGCCCATCGCGGTCGTCGGCGCGTCGGCCGCCGCGAACCTGACGTCCTCCGAACCCGGCCACGCGGCTTCGGCGGGCAGCCCCGGGCCCGCCTCGACCACGCACGGGTTGTAGTAGTTGATGCCCACCAGGTCGATCGGCGCGTTGATGAGCGCGAGGTCGCCGTCCTGGATGTGGCCGGTCCCGCCGTTGCGGGCCGCCGCGTCCAGCACCTCCTGGGGGTACGTCCCGTACACCGCCGGATCCAGGAACTGCCGGGTCAGCAGCGTGTGGATGCGGTGGGCGACGGCCGCGTCCGCCTCGCCCGGCACCGCGGAGGGGTCGTTGACCTGGGCGGGGGTGAGCACGGGCGCCGAGTTGACCACCAGCATGATGCTCCGCGCCCCGCCCTCGCGCAGCCGCCTGGCGGCCAGCCCGTGACCGAGCAGCAGGTGGTGCGCGGCGCGCAGGGCGTCGGCCGGCCGGCGGCGGCCGGGGGCGTGCACCCCGTTGCCGTAGCCGAGGAACGCCGCGACCCACGGCTCGTTGAGGGTGGCCCAGTCGTCCACGCGGTCGCCGAGCCGGTCGTGCACGGCCTGCGCGTAGTCGGCGAACCGGTGGGCCGTGTCGCGGTGGGTCCAGCCGCCGCGTTCTTCGAGGGCTTGGGGGAGGTCCCAGTGATACAGCGTGACGTACGGCGAGATTCCGGCGGCCAGTAGCTCATCGACGAGCTTGTCGTAGAACGCGAGCCCGCGCGGGTTGATCGGTCCCGCGCCGTCGGGCTGGATGCGCGGCCAGGCGATGGAGAACCGGTAGGCCGCCAGCCGCAGCTCGCGCATCAGCCCGATGTCGTCCCGGTAGCGGTGGTAGTGGTCGCACGCCACGTCGCCGGTGTCGCCGTCCGCCACGTTCCCGGGGGCGTGGGAGAAGGTGTCCCAGATCGACTGCCCCCGTCCGTCCTCCTTGACCGCCCCCTCGATCTGGTACGAGGCCGTGGCGGCGCCCCAGACGAAGTTCTCGGGAAAAATCATCCCTTAACAGCTCCTTGCATGATTCCGCCGATGATGTGCTTGCCGAACAGGGCGAAGACGGCAACGAGCGGCAGAGTGCCGATCGCCGTTCCCGCCAGGCCCAGCACGTAGTCGTTGACGTATCCGCTGGCCAGCGTCGACAGGGCCACCTGGACCGTCGGGTTGTCCGGGCTCAGCACGACCAGCGGCCAGAAATAGTCGTTCCAGGCCGACATGAACGTCAGCATGCCGAGCACGGCCGCCGCGGGCCGGGCCGCCGGCAGCACGACGTGCCAGAACAGCCCCCACGTCGAGCACCCGTCCACCCGCCCGGCCTCCAGCAGCTCGGTGGGCAGGGCGCGCGAGAGGTACTGCGTCATGAAGAACACGCCGAACGCGTTGACCAGCGCCGGCACGATCAGCGCGTAGTTGGTGCCGGTCCACTCCAGCTTCACCATGAGCATGTAGAGCGGGATGATGCCGAGCTGCGCCGGGACCATCATGGTCGCCACGGTGATGACCAGCATGGCGTTCTTGCCCCGGAACTTCAGCTTGGCGAAGGCGAATCCGGCCAGCGTCGAGAAGAACATCACCGCGACCGAGATCGATCCGGCCACGATGAGCGAGTTGAGCAGCGCGAGCCCGAAGGGCACGGTGTCGAAGACCCGGGCGACGTTGGCGAAGAAGTTGCCGCCGGGCAGCAGCGGCGGCGGCACCTCGGCCAGCGCCGAGTTGTGCCGGGAGGCCACCACGACGCTGTAGTAGAGCGGGAACGCCGAGAAGAAGGCGACCGCCGTCAGGGTCAGATAGCGCAGCCTCACACCAGCCCTCCTTTCGCCCTGCGGGTGATGAGGAAGTTGACGCCCGCCACGATCACCACGGCCAGGAACATCAGCCAGGACGCGGCCGAGGCGTAGCCGAAGTCGAACGTCGAGTTCGCGAAGCCCTGCTCGTAGACGAACAGCGCCAGGGTCTGGAACTGCCGGTCGGGCCCGCCGGTGGCGATGCCGCCCCCGCCGCCGCTGCTCTGGCCGAACAACATGGGCTCGGCGATGATCTGCATGGCCCCGATCGTGGAGACGATGACCACGAAGATCATGGTCGGGCGGATCATCGGGATGGTGATCCTGCGCAGCTGCGTGAAGTTGCCCGCCCCGTCGAGGGTGGCGGCCTCGTACAGCTCGCGCGGCACGGCCTGCATGGCGGCCAGGAAGATCAGCGCGTTGTAGCCGGTCCAGCGCCACATGATCATCACCGAGAGTGCGACGTGCGAGCTCGCGGTGCCCGCCGCCCAGTCGATGCTGCCGACCCCGAACCACGACAGGACCCAGTTGATCATGCCGAAGTCACGGCCGAAGAGCTGGCTGAAGATCACCACCACCGCCACCACGCTGGTGACGTTGGGCAGCAGCAGCGAGACCCGGAACAACGTCTGGAGCCGCAGCCGCCGGTTGAGCAGGTGCGCCAGCCAGATGGCCAGCGCGAGCTGCGGCACGGTCGACAACACGCCGATGGACAGCGTGTTGAACGTGGCGTTCCAGAAGTAGTCGTCGGCGAGCAGTGTCGTGAAGTTGTCCAGCCCGACGAACGTCTGGGTCTCCGAGAGCAACGTCCACTCGTGCAGGCTCACCCAGGCCGTGTAGACGAGCGGGAACAACCCGAAAGCGCAGAACAGCAGGAAGAACGGCGCCACGTAGGCGTACGGCGACACCCTCACGTCGAGGGTGTGCCGCATGCCCTGCCCGCGCCGTCGCGTGACCGCGAGGGGAAGAGTGCTCATTTGATCTTCTTGACGTCCTCGAGCACCTGGGCCCACGCCTGGTCCGGCGTCTGCTTGCCCTGCTCCACCCGGCCGAGCCCGTTGCCGATGGCGACCCGGACGTCGGCCTCCTTGGGGCCGAGGTGCTGCGGCTTGAGCGCCTTGGCGGCGTCGGAGTAGATCTTGCCGATGGGGGCGTCGCCGAAGAACGGCTTGGTGAAGTTCTGGATCTCCGGGTCGTCGTACAGCTCCGGGATCGACGGGAACGTGCCCTCCTCCTTGAAGACCTTGGCCTGGTTCTCCTTGGAGGTGAGGAAGTCGATCAGCTCGGCCGCCTCCTTCGGGTGCTTGCTCTGCTTCGGCACCATCAGGTGCGAGCCGCCGCTGTTGCCTGAGCCGCCGGGCACGGCCGCGATGTCCCACTTGCCGGAGGCGTCCTGGGCCTGCTCCTGGATGAAGCCCGTCATCCAGGCCGGGCAGATGATCGTGGCGAACGAACCCTTGGCGAAGCCGGTGTTCCACGGCGGGGAGAAGGCCGCCAGCTTGGCGGTCAGGCCCTCCTGGGTGAGCTGGTTCGACAGGTCCCAGGCCTTCTTCACGTCGGGGTTGGAGTCCACGATGATCTGGTCCTGGGCGTCGTACAGGCCGACGGGGGCCTGGTTGACCATGGCGCGGAAGATCTCACCGGGGGAGTCGACGAACTTCGCGCCGGCCACGTTCGCCGCGGTGAACTTCTTGCCGGTCGCGATGTACTCCTCCCACGTCGGCCAGAGCGCCGCCACCTTGTCGCGCTCGCTCGGCAGGCCCGCCTTCTCGAACAGGTCCTTGCGGTAGCACATGGCCAGGCCGCCCACGTCGGTGCCGAGCCCGAGGACCTGCGCGCCGTCCTTGCTCAGGCCCTGCTGCCACTTCCAGTCGAGGTAGTCGGCCTGCCGCTTGTCGAGCCCGAACTGCTTGAGGTCGGTGAACTTGGCCGGCTGCGCGGTGAACGTGCTGATGTAGCCGACCTCGACGGCTGTGACGTCGCCCGCGCCCGAGTTCGTGGCCAGCCGCTTGACCAGGTTGTTGTGATGGTCGTTGAACTGCGTGACGTTCTCGACGATCTCGATGTCGGGATGGCTCTTCTTGTACTCCTCGTAGAGAGGCTTGAAGCCGAAGTCCCCGAAGAGGTCGACGGTCAGCTTGATCTTCTCGCCGGGGGCGGCGCCGGCCTCTGTGGCGGAGTCCCCGCCACCGCCGCCGCACGCCGCCGCCAGGGTGAGCGCGGACGCGGTGAGCAACGACAGGCCGAGCCGCCGGATACGAGGCGTCATGGAAAACCCTCCTGGGTGCGATCTTGGGGGGTGGAGAGAGCGCTCTCTCAAGAGATTCCAGGCGTTTGTACGGCCCTGTCAACGGTCGGTGCATAACAATCGGCGTTATGAAGAGAGCGTTCTCACGGCCGGTGCCGGACGGTCCGCGCCGGGGTGGGGGTCGGGAGTGCTCAGCCGTCGAGCGCGCGGCCGGCCATGCGGGCGTACATCCGGCCGGGGCTCGGCGCCCTGGTCAGGAAGCCGGGCAACATGGGGAGCCCGACGGCGAACGGATCAAGCCGCTCGTAGAGCTCCTCGGCGTTCGCGGGCCGGGCGTCCGGTTTCTTCTCCAGCAACTGTGCCAGCAGCGCGCCCAGGTCGCCCGGCAACCCGGGAAGGGCCGGCGGACGCTCCTTGACCTGCTTCTCGAAGACCACGTAGTCGGTGGGGCCGGTGAAGAGCTGGCGTCCGGCCAGCATCTCGTGCAACACGCAGCCGAGCGAGTAGAGGTCGCTGCGCGGCTCGGCGACGCCGTGCTGGATCTGCTCGGGCGCCATGTACGCCGGCGTGCCGAGAATCTGGCCGATCCTCGTGAACGTGGTGACATCGGCGTCGCGGAGCATCGCCAGGCCGAAGTCCAGCACCTTCACGCTGCCGTCGGGGCAGAGCATGAGGTTCGTCGGCTTGAGGTCGCGATGGCAGATCGACAGCGCGTGGGCCGCCGACAACACCGCACACGCCTGCGCCGCGATCGCCGCCGCCCACGGCACGGGCAGTGGGCCGTGCTCGCTCACCACGTCGGCCACCGTGACGCCCTCGATGAACTGCATCACCTGGTAGAGCCGCTGCTCGTGGGTGCCGAAGTCGTACAGCACGGGGGCGCCCGGATGCTGCAGCCTGGCCAGGATGCGCGCCTCGCGGATGAACCTGCGCTCCAGCTCCTCGTCCGGCCCGCTGGGCAGCCTGAGCAGCTTCACCGCGACCCGGCGGTCAAGATGGCGGTCGTGGCCCGCGTAGACCGCGCCCATGCCACCCTGACCTAGGGGGAGGTCGTCGAGCTCATAGCGCTCACCGATGACCATTCGCCCTCCCCCCAGCCTTTTCCTGGAGAAATATTACGACCGGGAAAAACTACACCGTCAGGACTGTGGGTGCAGGTGACCGTCGGCGAGCCCGTCGAGGCCCAGCCTGATCAGCGTCTGCCCCAGCGCGGCGGTTTCCCGCAGGGCGTCCTCCAGCACGGCGAGCTGCCGGAACGCCGCACCATACGCCTTCTGCTCCCTCAGCGACAGGCGCGGCAGCCGGGTGCGGCGCACGTCGAACCTGCTGGAACCGGTCGTGACCCGGCCCCCGGCCGCCCGCAGGAAGCCGGCCAGGAAGTCGGGGTCGAGCCGCCGGGCGTCCACGCGGTAGAGGGTCAGATGGGGCCCCAGCACCGCGCCGTCGTCGGCCATCACCCGTACCGCCGAATAGGAGGCCACCACGTCGCCGGGACGGATCGCCACCAGCCCCTGCTGCGTGCTGGTGGAGCCGGACGGCGCGCTGCCGTTCAGCACGTCGTCGCTGGTCAGCACCGGGATGTCGCCGCCGTCCGCGGCCATCTTGGGCGGTGCCTGCGCGGAGGTCACCAGGCCCTCCTTGATCAGGTCGCCCAGCGTGGTGGCGGGCTGGTCGAGCGGCTGCTCCAGGACCTTCAGATCGGGCGGCACGGCCGAGGCCGCCAGGAACCGGTCACGGGCCTCGGCGAACGCCCGCCCGACGTCGTCACGCCGCTGGTGGCGGGCCGGCGTCATGTCGACCTCGTCGGCCAGCAGGTCGATGATGCGTACGGTCTGGTCGGAACGGTCCTCCAGGTAGGCCTGCCAGGCGGGCTCGACCAGCGACAGATCGGCCGTGGCGTCGAGGATCAGCACGTCGGACGGCGGCCGCTCGCCCGCCGCCGGACGGCGCAGCAGCCACAGGTCCGAGCCGGGCAGCGCCACGACCGCCCGCAGCGCGCCCGCGCGCAGCAGGTTGGCGCGGATGCGGCGGCCCGCCTTACGGCTGGCCGCGGCCGGGGGCATGAGGATGGCGACCAGGCCACCCGGTCTGACGTGGGTGAGACAGTGCTGCACCCAGGCCAGCTCCGGCTCGCCGCGCGGCGGCAGGCCGTGCTCCCAGCGCGGGTCGCCGGTCAGCTCCTCGTAACCCCAGGCGCGTTCGTTGAACGGCGGATCGCACACCACCGCGTCGGCCCGCTCCCCGGCGAACCCGTCGTGGCGCATCGCGTCACCCGCCACGATCGTGGCCTCGGCGCCGCGCAGCCGCAGCCTGGAGGCGGTGATGGCCGCCGACGTCTCGCTCAGCTCCTGGCCCAGGATCCTGGCGGGCATCCGCCGCTCGCCCGGATCGCGCACCGATCGCGCGGGGGCGAGGAGCAGCGTCCCGACGCCACAGGCCGGGTCGAGGATCGTCGCGCCGTCCTCGCCGACGAGCCGGACCATCAGCTCGGCCACGTCCTCGCGGGTGACGGAGAGCTGCCTGGAGTGTGCTTCCAGGTAACGCTCACACAGGAATTCGTACGCGGTCAGCGGGCCGTGCTGCTCGGCCAGCTCGACAATCAACTCGGCCAGCTCCCGGTCGAGCCCGTCCGGCTCACCACCACCCACCACCC
>NZ_SMLD01000131.1:0-26067 GCF_004352805.1 Nonomuraea mesophila | reverse complement strand
GCTCTCGACGCCGCACTCAACCCCGCTCTCGACGCCGGCCCCGACCGCGACGCCGCCCCCCACGGCGGCTCCGTGCCGCCGACGGTTGAGCGGCCCGCTGCCGGGCCCGAGGAAGGTCCGATGCCGCCCCGCCCCGAGGAGAGGCCGTGAAGCTGCTGCGCCGTAAGGAGGGCCCGTCTCTCGACTCCAGGCTCGCCGCCCTTCTCGAGGCCGCCTCGCTGGCCGAGGGGCGGCTGCCCGAGCAGGCGGTGTCCGGCGCGCGTACCGTCGCCGAGCGCGCAGGGGCACGCCGCGACCTGTCGATCGACCACACCGTGGCCGCGCTGGCGGGGGCGACCGGCAGCGGCAAGTCGTCGCTCTACAACGCGCTGGCCGGTGCCGAGCTGGCGGCCGTGGGCGTCACCAGGCCGACGACCTCGGCCGCGCAGGCGGCCCTGTGGGACGGCGAGGGCGCGGGAGCGCTGCTGGACTGGCTCGACGTCCCGCAGCGCCACTCCGCCACCGCCACCGCCACCGCCTCCGGCGACGGCGACCCGTCCGGGCTCGTCCTCCTCGACCTGCCCGACCACGACTCCATCCGGCTCTCCCACCGCCTGGAGGTTGACCGCCTGGTGGAGCTCGTCGATCTCCTGGTGTGGGTGGTCGATCCGCAGAAGTACGCCGACGCGGCGCTCCACGAGCGTTACCTGCGCCCGCTGGCGGCGCACCGGGACGTGATGGTGGTGGTGCTC
Source organism: Nonomuraea mesophila (assembly GCF_004352805.1). Lineage (NCBI taxonomy): Bacteria > Bacillati > Actinomycetota > Actinomycetes > Streptosporangiales > Streptosporangiaceae > Nonomuraea > Nonomuraea mesophila. The sequence continues at coordinate 25,336 of NZ_SMLD01000131.1, read as the reverse complement.
AACCAGGTCGACCGGCTGCCCGCGCAGGCCGTCGACCGCTGCCTGCGCGACCTGCGCCGGCTGCTGGAGGACGACGGGCTGGAAGGCGTCCCGGTGCTCGCCGTCTCCGCGAGGACCGGGACGGGGCTGCCCGAGCTGCGCTCGCTCCTGGAGGGCCGGGTGTCGGAACGCGCGTCCTGGTCGGCCAGGCTCGCCGCCGACGTCACGACCGCCGCCGCCCGGCTGGCCGGCGCCGTACCGGAAGAGGGCGGCCAGGCGGTGCCGAGCGGGACCCTCACCAGCGCGTTGTCCCAGGCCGCTGGGGTGCCGCTGGTCGTGGAGGCCGTGGCCCAGGGGCACCGGCACCGCGCGATCGTCGCCACCGGATGGCCGGTCACCAGATGGTTGCGAAGGTTCCGGCCCGACCCCTTGCGAAGGCTGCACGTCGGCGGCATGGCGTCGAAGAGCGGGGAGCTGGAAGGGCCGGGCGGGGAGCTCGTGGGCCGTACGTCGGTTCCCGCGGCGTCGGCCGTACAGCGGGCTCAGGTCGAGACGGCCATCAGGGACGTCGGCGAGGCGGCCGCGTCGGGGCTTCCCGGCCCGTGGGCGGCGGCGGTGCGGCACGCGGCCCGCTCGCGTTCCCAGGAACTGGCGGACGCGGTGGACAGGGCGGTCGCCACGACGTCCGCCGGCGCGACCAGGCGGCCCCTCTGGTGGCGGGCGGTGAACGGGCTGCAGTGGCTGGTGTTCGCGGCCATGGTGGCCGGCGCGTTGTGGCTGGGCGGGCTGTTCGCGATGGACTACCTGCGCCTGCCGCAGCCGCCGCTCCCGACCGCCGGCGTGGTGCCGTGGCCGACGGTGCTGCTGGTGGGAGGCGCGCTCGCGGGTGTGCTGATCGCGCTGCTGTCCCGGCTGGCGGCGTGGGCGGGCGGCCGGCGCAGAGCCCGGCGTACGTCCCGAGCCCTGCGCGCCGCCATCGACCAGGTCGGCGAGGACCTCGTGCTGGGCCCGGTGAGGGCCGAACTGGACCGGTACGCCCGCTTCACCGAGGCGCTCGAACGCGCCCGACCCTGAGCCGGCCGCGTTCATCAGGAGCCGGAGTCTCAGACCGGAACCATGATCGCGTCGCAGGGTGCTCGGGCGCGAGACCACGCTGGTGGATCCGGGTCTCCCCTGAGCGGCGCCCTGAGCCTGCTGCCGCGACCTCAGGGGTAGGCACCCTTGCCGCGCCATCCGTTCGGAAGACCAAGTCGAGGCGGTGGCCAGGGCGAGCTGTTGCGCACGAAGCGCGTCGACCGCGAGGACCTAGTGATCTTCGTCCGGGTGGGCGTCGGTGCGGGGGCGGCTCGTGGGGGAAGCGGCCGCGCAGGCGGCGAGGTCCTCGCGCAGCCGGAGCTGTTGTTCCCGGGACAAGGGTGAGAACAGCTGCTTCTCGACGGCGCGGACGGCCACGCTGGCCGTGCGCAACATCGTCCGGCCGTCCGGGGTGAGTTCGGTGGGGAGTGCTCGTCCATGGGGTGCCTGGTCGGGCCGGACGAGCAGGCCGCGTTCCTGCAGCCGGCGCAGGACGAGGTTCATCGACTGGCGGGTGACGAAGGCGCGGCGGGCGAGTTCGGAGTTGGACAGCCCGGGGTTCTGGCCGAGCAGCTCGAGGCACGCGTATTGCGGGACGGTCAGGTCCAGGGGCCGCAGGGCTTCGTCCATCGCGGCGCGCATCGAGGCGTGCACCTGCTTGAGGACGTAGCCCACGGACAGCTCTAGATCGCCGACTGCCTCTTGCTTCATGTCAGCATTATGACATACGGTCCATGTCAACACATTGACATGGAGGATGCGGTCATGAGTGGAAACGTGACGTACTTCGAGCTGCCGAGCAGCGACATCGCGGCGACCCGGCGGTTCTGGGGCTCGATGTTCGGCTGGACGTTCTACGAGGGCAACTTCCCGGGCTACTCGATGATCCAGGGGCCCGAGCCGATGGGCGGCACACCGCACGATGACGCGTCGCGGCACCCGCGGATCTTCTTCGCCGTCGACGACATTCACGCCGCCGTCGCTCGGGTGCGCAACCTGGGCGGTACGGCAGAGGATCCCGTGACGATCCCGTCCGGCGCGTACGCCCATTGCCGCGACGATCAGGGCGTGGAGTTCAGCCTGTCCCAACAGGCGGGAGACCCCGCTTGAACCGCACGGACGTCGGCGAGCCGGGGCCACCGGGGCCCCGCTCCCTCGTGAGGCCGCTCCTGCCGCTGGCGCTGGCCACCTTCGCAGTCGGTACGGACGCCTTCGTCATGGCCGGGCTCCTGCCGGCCATCGCCGCCGACCTCGACGTGGGCATCCCCGCGGCCGGGCAGTTGGTGACGGTGTTCGCGCTGACGCTCGCGGTCGCGGCGCCGGCGTTGAGCTGGCTGCTGAGCCCGCTGGATCGCCGCAAGGCGCTGCAACTGGCGCTGGTCGTGTTCGTTCTCGGCAATGTCGCGACCGCGCTCAGCCCGAACTACCCGATCGCGCTGTCGGCCCGGATTCTCACCGCGCTCGGGGCCGCCACGATCACGGCCTCCGCCTCGAGCGCGGCTGTGGCGATCGCGCCCGAGGAACGCCGGGGCCGGGCGATGGCGCTGGTCATCGGCGGACTGACGCTGTCCACCGCGCTCGGCATGCCGCTGGGCACCCTGATCGGCAGCGTCGATTGGCGCCTCACGCTGTGGGCCGTGGCCGGCCTGGGCGTCGTCGCCGCCGCCGGCATCTCGGTGTCGTTGCCCAAGGTGAGCCTGCCCGTGATGAGCCTGACCGCACGTCTGGCTCCGCTGCGCCGGCCCCGGGTGCTGACCATCTTGGGGGCGACGCTGCTGGTGATGGCCGGCCACTACGCCGTCTACACCTACATCGGCGCGATGACCGCCGAAGCCACGACAGGATCGTTCCCCCAGGCGCTCACCATGATCCTGTTCGCGTGGGGTGTCGGAGTCCTGGCCGGCAACTTTCTCTCCGGCTACCTGGTGGACAAGCTTCCAGCGCTCGCAGTCGCGCTCGCCGCGCTCGTCAGCGGCACCGTGCTGCTCGCGATCAGCCCGCTGACGGTCGGCCACCTGATCATCGCCACCGTCTGGGCCGCCGTCTGGGGAGCCACGGACGGAATGGCCTCGGTGGTGCAGCAACACCGGCTGGTGATGATCGCGCCCGCCTCGGCACCCTTGCTCTTCGGCCTCAACTCCTCCGCGATCTACGTCGGTGTCGCGGCGGGAGGCGTACTCGGTGGCCTGTCCCAGACCTGGCTTCCGATCACCCTGCTCGGCCTTCCCGCGGCCGTCCTGGCGCTGCTCGCCACCACGGTCACCTTCGCCCAAGGGCGAGCCGGCGACCAGGCGCAGAGCCCGGCGTACGTCCCGGGCCCCGCGCGCGGCCATCGGCCAGGTCAGCCAGGCCGGTCAGGTCGGCGAGTACGGCGTACGTAGCCCGTCTCGTGCCGTATGCCTCCGTTATCCGGACGTGGGGCAGCCGTTCCTCTTGTAGCGCTTGGCGACCACGTCGCCGGGCTCCGGAGTGGAGGAGACGTGCAGGCCGGCCACGCCGGGTTCACGGAGGGAACCGCCGGTGACCAGCAGGGAGTCCGGCGCGGACTTCGCCTCCGTGAGCTCGAGCCGGGCGGCTCCGCGTGAGCAGCCGAGCACCTTCGCGATCTCGTGCCCGCTGAGGCCTTCCCAGGTGACGAGGGAGAGCAGCTCGCGGCCATCGTCACCGAGGCGGCTGAACGTTTCGTACGCGGCGTCGTGCTCGACGGCCGGGCCGGTCCCGGTGGCGAGTTCGTCGCGGAGCCGGGAGCTCAGCGCCGTCCTGCGCTGTTCGGCGCGGAAGTGGTTGGCGAGCACGCGCCTCGCGACGCCGTACAACCAGAGCCTGGTGCCGTCGCCGTCGGGCACGTCGTTCAGGCGGCGCCAGGCCGTGGTGAACGTCTCGGCGATCACGTCCGCGATGTCGTCAGGCGAGCCGGAGCGCCGCCTGACGTAGGTGGCGACGGCGGGATAGTGCGCCGTGTAGATCTCCTCGAAACGTTTCTCGGGCTCCGGTGGCCCCATGTGAGTTCCTTCCGGTGGGTGAACACATCTGAGGAGATGTCCGGATTAATGGATGTGTTTCACCCAGTCCTGTCTCGCTTGTCGAGCGAGCCGGAGATCGTACGGAGCTCTGCCAGAAGCGGGCGCAGGAGGGGATGGGAGTCGGCGCCACGGCGTACGGCGGCGAAGACGCGGCGTTCCGGCCCCGGCGTGTGACGGACGACGACCCCGCGCAGCGCCATGTCGCGCAGCGCCAGCCGCGGCACGAGCGCCACCCCCGCACCCGCACCCACCAGGGCGACGACGGCGCGGAAGTCGTCGGAGCAGTGGGCGAGGTCCGGCGTGAACCCCGCCTGCCGGCAGGCGAACGTGATCACGTCGTGCACCGGATTGCCCGGATAAGGACCGATCCACGTCTCGGAAGCCAGCGACTCCAGCGTGGCCGACTGCGCCAGGGGATGGTCGCGGGGGAGGACCAGGTCGAACGGCTCGGCGTACAGCGGCAGGCGGGACAACCGGCGGTCGGAGGCGTCGGGCGCGTCCCGGTACTCCACCGCGATCGCCAGGTCCACCTCGCCGTCGAGCAGCATGGCCAGACTCTGGTCGCCCTCGGCGTCTCGTATGCGTACGCGCAGGCCCGGAGCGGAGACGCGCAGGGCCGTGGTCGCGGGGGCGAGCACGGCGCTGATCGCGGTGGCGAAGCAGGCCACGGTGGCCTCGCCCGCCTCGCCCGTGGTGTACGCCGCCACCTCGGCCTCGGCACGTTCGAGCTGGGCGAGGACCTCGTTGGCGTGGGCCAGCATGATCTTGCCGACGGCGGTCAGGTGCACGCCGCGCCCGTCGCGCATGAGCAGGCGGTGGCCCACCTCGTGCTCCAGGGCGGCGAGCTGCTGCGACACGGCCGAGGGCGTGAGGTGCAGCGCCGCCGCCGCGGCGGTGACCGTGCCGTGGTCGGCCACTGCGCGCAACGTACGCAGCCGCCGCGTGTCTATCACGCAGCGAGAATACTGACCCGCCCGGCCCTGTCACACGGCAAGGTGTCCAGGCGGACCGGCCGTGGCTCAGGCGCGGGCCTGGGTGAAGGCGTCGATCACGCGGTCGACGTCCTCCTCCGAGTGCGCGGCCGACAGCTGGACGCGGATCCTCGCCTGGCCGTGCGGTACGACGGGGTAGGAGAAGCCGATCACGTAGATGCCGAGGTCGAGCAGGCGTTCGGCCAGGGCGCCCGCCTCGGCGGCGTCGCCGATCATGACGGGGACGATCGGGTGGTCGCCGGGCAGGATGTCGAACCCGGCCTCGGTCATCCCGCTGCGGAAACGGGCCGTGTTGGCGCGCAGCCGCTCGCGGGCGTCGCTGGTGGTCTCCAGCAGGTCGAGGATGCGCAGCGACGCGGCGGCGATGACGGGTGCGAGCGAGTTGGAGAACAGGTAGGGGCGCGAGCGCTGGCGCAGCAGCTCGCAGATCTCCTTGCGGGCCGAGACGTAGCCGCCGCTGGCCCCGCCGAGCGCCTTGCCCAGCGTGCCGGTGATGATGTCGATCCGGTCGGTGACGCCGTGCAGTTCGGGGGTGCCGCGCCCGGTGGGCCCGACGAAGCCGACGGCATGCGAGTCGTCGACCATCACCATGGCGTCGTACCGGTCGGCCAGGTCGCAGATCTCACGCAACGGCGCGAGATATCCGTCCATGGAGAACACGCCGTCGGTCACGATCAACCGCCGCCGCGCCTCCGACGCCTCCTTCAACCTGGCCTCCAGCTCGGCCAGGTCGCGGTTGGCGTACCGGAACCGCTTGGCCTTGGAGAGCCGGATGCCGTCGATGATGCTGGCGTGGTTGAGCGCGTCGGAGATCACCGCGTCCTGGCCGTCGAGCAGCGTCTCGAAGACGCCGCCGTTCGCGTCGAAGCAGGAGCTGTAGAGGACGGTGTCCTCCATGCCGAGGAAGTCGGACAGGCGGGATTCGAGCTCCTTGTGCACTTCCTGGGTGCCGCAGATGAAGCGTACGGACGCCATGCCGAAGCCCCACCGGTCGAGCGCGTCCTTGGCGGCCTCGACCACCGCGGGGTGGTCGGCGAGGCCCAGGTAGTTGTTGGCGCAGAAGTTGAGCACCTCGCGGCCGGCCACGCTCACCTGGGAGCTCTGCGGGGTGCTGATCACGCGCTCGGGCTTCAGCAGCCCGGCCTCGGTGATCTCGTCGAGCGTCGTACGCAGTTGCTCGCGCACGTTCGTGAACATCAGGCGCTCCTGTCGGTGGTCGTGGGGCTCCAGTCGAGGATGACCTTGCCCGTACGGCCGCTGGCGGCCGTGTCGAAGGCGGCGTCGAAGTCGTGGTAGGGGAAGCGGTCGGTGATCACGGGGGAGAGGTCGAGACCCTTCTCCATCAGCACGGACATGTTGTACCAGGTCTCGTACATCTCGCGGCCGTAGACCCCCTTGATGGTGATCATGGAGGTGACGACGGTGGCCCAGTCGACGGCGAACTCCTCGGCGGGCAGCCCCAGCATGGCGATCTTCCCGCCGTGGGTCATGTTGGCGATCATGTCGCGCAGCGCCGCCGGGTTGCCGGACATCTCCAGCCCCACGTCGAAGCCCTCGCGCAGGTGGAGCCGGTGCATGCCCTCGGTGATCGGGGACGTGGAGACGTTGAGCGCGAGCGTGACGCCGAGCTTGCGGGCCAGGTCGAGCCGCTCCTCGCTGACGTCGGTGATCACGACGTGGCGGGCGCCGACGTGCGTGGCGACGGCCGCCGCCATGAGCCCGATCGGGCCCGCGCCGGTGATCAGCACGTCCTCGCCGACCAGGGGGAAGGAGAGCGCGGTGTGTACGGCGTTGCCGAACGGGTCGAAGATGGCGGCCACGTCGGGGTGGATGGGGACGCGGTGCACCCAGACGTTGGAGGCGGGCAGGGTGACGTACTCGGCGAACGCGCCGTCCCTGTGGACGCCCAGCCCGATCGTGTTGCGGCACAGGTGCCTGCGGCCGGCCATGCAGTTGCGGCACTTGCCGCAGACGAGGTGTCCTTCGCCGCTGACGAGGTCGCCGGGGGAGATGTCCTCGACGTCGGGCGCCACCTCGACCACGTGACCGGAGAACTCATGACCCACGATCAGCGGAGGCTTCAGCGTATGCCGCGCCCAATCATCAAATTTCCGGATATGCAGGTCGGTGCCGCAGATGCCGGTCCGCAGGACCCGGATCTTCACCTCGCCGGGCCCCACCTGCGGCTCCGGCACGTCCATCAGCCTGAGGCCGGGTTCGTCCCGCTCCTTGACCAGCGCCTTCATTCGCGTCCCCCTACGTCGGACCATCAGTAACGCACTGTGCCCGGTCCCCTTCGAGCGTGTCCATCGAAGGTTTCTTAAGTGCCCCCACAGCGCAGCTTCACGCCGCCGCCCGGTAGCAGGCGCCCTGTACTATTTCGTCCGCCTTCGGAAGGAACACTCGTGAACGACCTGCGTATCGGCGTCATCGGCCTCGGGCTGCGCACGAGCCTCGCCCTTGCGGCCCACCGCCCCGGCGAGGGCTCGGTGGTGGCCGCCCTGTGCGACTCCGACCCGGCGGTGCTCAAGCGACAGGCCGGGCGCTTCGAGGCGGAGCTGCTGACCGAGCGCCACCACGAGCTGCTCGGCAGGGACGACCTCGACGCCGTCGTCGTGATGACGCCCGACGACACCCACGAGCGGATCGCCATCGACTGCCTGGAGGCCGGCAAGGCCGTCTACCTGGAGAAGCCGCTGGCCATCACCGTGGAGAGCGCCGACCGCATCCTGCGCGCCGCCCGGCGCACCGGCACCCGCCTGTACGTCGGCCACAACATGCGCCACATGGGCGTGGTCCGCCTGATGCGCGACATCATCCGCAAGGGCGTCATCGGCGAGCCGAAGACCGTCTGGGTGCGCCACTTCGTCTCCTACGGCGGCGACTACTACTTCAAGGACTGGCACGCCGACCGCACCAGGACCACCGGGCTGCTGCTGCAGAAGGCGGCGCACGACCTCGACGTGATCCACTGGCTGGCGGGCGGCTACACCACCAGGGTCAACGCGTTCGGCGACCTGATGCTCTACGGCGACCTGCCGCGCCGCGGGCCCGGCACACCCCGGCCGGACGGCTGGCTCCAGGACCACACCTGGCCGCCGTCCGAGCAGCGCGACCTGCACCACGTCGTGGACGTCGAGGACGTCTCCGTAATGAACATGCGCCTCGACAACGGCGTCATCGCGGCCTACCAGCAGTGCCACTTCACGCCCGACTACGTGCGCAACTACACGGTCATCGGCACCGAGGGCCGCCTGGAGAACTTCGGCGACGGTCCCGGCGACCCGGTCAAGGTGTGGAACACGGGGCCCACGGGCTACCGGGACGACGCCGACATCACGTACAAGGTGCCCGCCGCTCACGGCACGCACGGCGGTGCGGACGCCGAGATCGTGACGGAGTTCCTCAGGTTTGTCAGGGAGGGCGGGGTGACGGACACCTCGCCGGTGGCGGCGCGGATGAGCGTGGCGGCCGGCTACATGGCGACGATGTCGCTGCGCGACGGCGGCATGCCGTACGACGTGCCGGAGCTCGACCCCGAGCTGGCCGCGTACTTCGACCGGGGGCAGGTGGAACCGGGCTCCGCGGGCGGACAGTAGATATATGTGGATATACGCACCCGGATCCGGGATGGAGACAGGGCGGCCTTCGGCGAGCTCTTCGACGAGTGCTCCAAGGCCGTGTACAACCATGCCTTCCGCCTGACCGCCAACTGGTCCACGGCCGAGGACGTGACGGCGCTGACGTTCCTCGAAGCGTGGCGCTTACGCGGGCGCATCGACCCCGACGGCGGCTCGCTGCGGCCGTGGCTCCTGGGCATCGCCACCAACGTGACCCGCAACATGCGCAGGGCCGCCCGCAGGCACGACGACGCCCTGGCCAGGCTGCCCAGGGGCGAGTCCGTGCCCGACTTCGCCGACGAGGTGGTGGGCCGGATCGAGGACGCGGAACGGCTGGCCGCGGTGCGTGCGGCGTACGGCCGGCTGCGCCGCCAGGAACAGGACGTGTTCGCGTTGTGCGTCTGGGCGGGTCTCGACTACGCCCAGGCGGCCGAGGCGCTGGGCGTCCCGGTCGGCACCGTGAAGTCGAGGTTGTCACGGGCGCGCAGGAAACTCGCCGCCGCGGGGGAACCGCCGCCGCCGGACCGACAGGTAGTAGGTGACCATGGCCCTCGTCCGACGTGGGAGACCCGATGAACTGGCCGACCGAACGTGAACTTCCCGAGGGCCGTCACCGACTGCTCAAGGAGTTCGTCATGACCGAGATCGACAAGCGGCCCGCGAAGCGGCGGGTCCCGCGCCTCGCCATGCTGGCGCCCGTCCTGGGCCTCGCGGTCGCCGCCGCGGTGTCCGTGCCGCTGCTTTTCGGCGGAACGCCCGCGTACGCGGTGGAGAAGCGCCCCGACGGCCTCATCGACATCACCCTCAACGAGGTCAAGAATCCCGAGCAGCTCCAGGAGGACCTGCGGGCCGCGGGGGCCGAGGTAGTGGTGAACTACATCCCCATGGGCAAGAAGTGCAGCCCGCAACCCCGCAGCAGCCACTTCCTGGGCAAGGAGGAAGCGCGGCTCGCGGTGTTCCCGTCGCCCGAGCCTGGGCGGTTCACCATCGATCCGCGCGTGATCGGTGAGGGGCAGACGGGGGTGCTGGAGTTCAGCGTCTCCGAGAACAACGGCGGGGTCGTCGCGGGGATCTGGGCCCGCGTGGGCCAGAACCCCATCGCCGAGTGCGAACTCGTGGACACGACGGACGCACCTCTGTTGCACTGATCTGCGAGGACTCCGGCGCCCGCCACACGATTTCGTGTGGGGGGCGCCGTCGTGTGTAGCTGGAACGCCAGGGTTGGAATCGCCGTACTAATCGTGTAACACTGTTGCAAGGTTGGTACATGGTCGGTAGAGGAAGACATCAGCACAACGAAATCAATGCCGTCTTCAGGGCGATCCGCAAGTTCGAGTGGTTGACCGTGGTGGAAAGCCACAACGGGCACCGCTGGGGATGGATCGAATGCGCCTGCGGTGCCCCTGCGCAGTCAATCTGGTGCACGCCGCGTAACCCGGCAACCACGCGAAGCGCATTCTCCGATGGGTCGACGAGCACGCGGAGTGCGCAAAGAACGAGGAGAGGTCATGATTACGTGGGACTTCCGCGTCACGCTGAATCGAGCGGTCACAGACGAGGAGCTGGACGCTCTGTTCGAGGCCGGTCTCGATGACTGCACCGTTTCGAGCCTCAAAGACGGCAGAACTTACGTCATGTGCGACCGCGAAGCGGAGACCTTGCTGGACGCGATCGCATCCGTGCTCACCCAGATCAGGACGGTCCCGGGTCTCTGGGCCACCGGGGTCGGCCACGACGACGGGGTGACGCTGGGGGATGCGGCGCGCCGGCACGGGGGCCGCACCCAGGCCAGCCTCCGGCAGCTCGCCACGGGCCGGCGCGGCCCCGGTGGTTTCCCTGAGCCGCTGATGGAGGCCGACAACATCAGCCTCTATTCCTGGGCCGAGATCTCGGAGTGGCTGCGCACCAAGATGGGCGACGACATCGCCCCGGCCAACCGCGACATCGTCATCGCCGACGCGGCGGTCAAGCTGGCCTGCCGGGCCCGTGACGCTCATCGGGAGACCCAGGTGGCCGCCATCCTCGAGATCGCCTCCTGAGCCGGGGGGCGGCCGGCATCCCTACTCCTCAACTGACCTGCCGGCCGCCCCAGGCTCAGCGCTCGGCCTCGGTGGGCTTCCTGTCCAGGTCGGGGAACGCGGCGGGCTCCTGGGCGCCCTTGGTGAGCTGGCGCGGCCCCTTCGGGCTCTCGGCCTCCTGCGCGTCGGCCACGGCCTCGGCCGCAGCCGCCGCGGCCTTGGCGGCCTCCTCCTCGGCGGCCGAGCTCTCCGGCATGTCGTCGCGGGTGGCCGCCGACTTCGGCAGCGCCTCCGTGAACGCCTTCGACACTCCCTGCAGCGCCGAGGTGACCTCGCTCGGGATCACCCAGAAGGTGTTGCCGTCGCCCTGCGCGAGCTGCGGCAGCACCTGGAGGTACTGGTAGGCGAGCAGCTTGGGATCGGGGTCGTTGCGGTGGACGGCCTGGAATACCTGGTCGATGGCCCGCGACTGACCCTCGGCCTCCAGGATGGCGGCCGTGCGCTGACCCTCGGCGCGCAGGACGCGGCTCTGCTTCTCACCTTCGGCGGTGAGGATCTGCGACTGCCGCTGGCCTTCGGCGTTGAGAATGGCGGCGCGCTTGTCGCGCTCGGCCCGCATCTGCTTCTCCATCGCGTCCTTGATGGTCTTGGGCGGGTCGATGGCCTTGATCTCGACACGGTTGACGCGCAGCCCCCACTTGCCGGTGGCCTCGTCGAGCACGCCGCGCAGCTGGCTGTTGATGGTGTCGCGGGAGGTGAGGGTCTTCTCCAGATCCATGGAGCCGACGACGTTACGCAGCGTCGTCACGGTGAGCTGCTCGACGGCCTGGATGTAGTTGGCGATCTCGTACGCCGCCGCGCGCGGGTCGGTGACCTGGAAGTAGAGCACGGTGTCGATCTCGACGACCAGGTTGTCCTCGGTGATGACGGGCTGAGGACGGAAGGAGACGACCTGCTCACGAAGGTCGATCATGGGGTAGACGCGGTCGATGTAGGGGATGACGAAGTTGAGTCCTGGCTTGAGCGTGCGGTGGTAGCGGCCGAGCCGCTCCACGTTGCGCGCCCGCGCCTGCGGGATGATCCGCACTGCTTTGAGCACGGTGAACACCGCGAAAAGTATGACGAAGATTCCGACCAGCAAGAGCGGATCCATAAGTCACTCCCGGGGATAGACGAGGGCTGTCGCCCCTTCGATCTCGATGATGTCGACGGTCGCCCCCGTGGGGATCACCAGGCTTTCGTCGTACGCGCGCGCTGACCACTCCTCACCCCCGATGCGCACGCGACCGTCGCGGCCCGTCACCTCCGAGACCACGTAGGCGGGCTTGCCGACGAGTGCTTCCACCCCGAACCGCTGCAGCGCCGGCTGCTTGATGTGGCGCATCGCGATGGGCCGCAGCACCAGAAGGCCCGCGGCGGACGAGGCGGCGAAAAACATTAACTGCAAGGGAACGGGCAAACCCAGCGCCGCGGTGGCGGCGGTGAGGAGAGCGGCCGCACCCAGCAACCCGAGCGAGGCCGTGAGGGTGAATATCTCGGCCACGCCGAGGACGACAGCGAGGATTACCCAGATGATCCATTCATCCATGTCCGGCCCTCCTACTAGGACAACGGGCCTGCACCGGCGGGTTGTTCCCCTTGCTCTAAGGTAGTCCTGGATTCACCCTTACGGCACCCATGCTTCTGCCGCGTGATTTTGGGGCAGGGCGCTTCCCAGCCGCCATTTCTCCCACGGGAGTTGCCAGAAACCCCACCCGTTGTCCCATTCGAGGGTGCGGTCGGTGCCGGTGATGACGACAGGATCGCCGCGCAGCGAGGTGGTGTAGAACCACTCGGCTTGGTCGGGACGGGAATTGATGCAACCGTGACTGACGTTTTGCCGTCCCTGCGCCCAGATGTTGTCCTTGGCGTGCACGTATTCGCCGCTGTCGGAAATGCGTACGGCATGCTCGATCATCAGGTCGTAAAAGCCGGGGTCGCCCTCGTCGCGACCCGGTGAAACCATCCGGACCGGATGGCCTTTGTCCATGGTCAGGTGGATGCCGCTGGTCGTGGTGTATTCAGGGGTGGTGGCCATGCCCGCGCTGATGGCCATGCGCTGGACGATCCGGTCGTCGCGCCGCACGACCATCTGGTGGGTCCTGGCGTCGATCGTGCTGGTCTGGGAGCGGCCCACGGTGAAGACGAACGTCGAGTCGACCGCTCCGACGAGGCCGCTCGCGGCGCGCACGCCCGCCAGGTGCGCCGTGACGGTGACCTGCTGGTGGGGCGCCCAGAACTCCCTGGGCCGGTAGACCACCCGCGTGTCGCTGGTCCACCGCCACGCGCCCTCGGCCGGGTGCTCGGCCTTGACCTCGAGGGCGCGTTCGACGGCCGCCCGGTCCTTCACGGGCGTGTCGAGGTCGATGATGATCGGCATGCCGGTGCCGACCGTCTCGCCGGGCAGCGGGGCGGTGGCGGCCACCTGGAACGTGCGCTGGGCCGGGCGGGTGCGGAAGCGGCCGAGCGTCACCGTCGCGGGGCCGCCGGCGACCGTGGCCGTGGCGCTCACCGTGTATTCGGCCGCGGGCTTGAGCGTCCAGTCGGAGCGCCACACCGAGCGCGACCGGTCGAGCGCGCCCGGCACGGGCTCGCCGCGTTCGCGGACCGTGACCTGGGTGAGCGTGCCCCCCTGCGCCTTGATCACCAGGCCGCGGTCGGTGCGGGCGCGCTTGGCGTCGAAGGGCGGCCACACGCGCACGACCGGCGCGGCGGGTGAGGTCTCGGCCGGGAACGACGCGCAGCCGCAGACCAGGAGGAGGGCGACAACGATCACCACGGCACGCCGCATGTCACTCCTGCTTTCCGAGGGATGGAGGGGGCTCCCTAGGGTAGCGGTGTGTCAGCATGCACGCACGCGGAGTGACTTATCGGACGGTTCCGGAAACCTCCCCCAACGTCAGGTCGCCGGCCGTCGCGCGGATGGTCACGGTGTCGCCGTCCTGAAGGAACGTGCGCGTCTCGCCGCTGGCCAGCTTGATCGGGTCGGTGCCGTTCCAGGTCAGCTCGACGAGCGAGCCCCGCTCCCCGCGTTCTGGACCCGAGATCGTGCCGCTGGCGAACAGGTCACCGGTGCGCAGCGAGGCGCCGTTCACCGTCATGTGGGCGAGCATCTGGTCCGGCGTCCAGTACATCGCCGCGTACGGCGGCCGCGACACGGTCTCGCCGTTGAGCAGGATCTCCAGCGTGATGTCCAGCCCCCAGTCGCCCTGCCTGCGCAGGTAGGCGGCGGGTTCGGGGTCCTGGGCGCGGCCCGGGATCCTGGGCAGCGCCTCCAGCGGGGTGACCCACGGCGAGACCGACGTGGCGAACGACTTGCCCAGGAACGGCCCGAGCGGCACGTACTCCCAGGCCTGGATGTCGCGCGCGCTCCAGTCGTTGACCAGCGTCACCCCGAACACGTGGTCCTCGAACGCCCCCGCGGGCGAGCCGAGGCCGGTCGGCACGCCCACCACGAACCCCAGCTCCGCCTCGATGTCAAGCTTCCTGGACGGCCCGAACGCCCCCGCGCCGAGCTGGCCGTGCGGGCGCCTCACCGGCGTGCCCGACACGACGACGGTGCCCGACCTGCCGTGGTAGCCGACCGGCAGGTGCCGCCAGTTGGGCTTCAGCGGCTCGTCGCCGGGGCGCAGGATCTTGCCGAGGTTGCTCGCGTGGTCGATCGAGGCGTAGAAGTCGACGTAGTCGGCCACCTCGAACGGCAGGTGCAGCCGCACCTGCTCCAGCGGGATCAGGTGCGCCTCGGTCACCGAGACGTCGCCGGTCAGCTTGTTCTGGATCAGGGTCCTGGTGTCGTGCCAGGCTGTGCGGCCCCTCGCCATGAACGGGTTGAGCGTGGGGGCGGCGAACACCTCGTCGTGCAGCGCGGGCGCCAGGTCGAGCACCTTGTCGCCGTACCGTACGCCGACCCTGGGCGGCTGCCCCGGGCAGGAGAAGACCCCGTAGGGCAGGTTGCCGACTCCCCAGCTCATGCGTTCACCTCCAGGAGCCCGAGTGCGCGCAGGTCCTCGACGGGCGTGCCGGTGCTGCACGAGCCGTAGCTGACCAGCAGCTCGCGGGCGCGCCGCGCGGTGTCCTCGGTCACGGATCCCGCCAGGCGCACGAGCTGGCCGACGTCGGTGGTGCGCAGCACCGGCGCGGGGTCGCGGCCCTCCACGGCCTCGCAGACCGCCAGCAGCAGGTTGAGGAAGCCGTGCCGGTCGACGCCGAGCGAGGGGTCGAAGTGGCGTACGGCGTGGTGCAGCCCGGCCGTGGCCTTGAACGGGATGCCGTGCTCCACGCACGACCTGATGAACGCCGCGAGGTGGTCGACCGGAGGGAAGTCCTCGGGCGACGCGCCGCCGCAGCGGACCTTCAGGCCCACCCCGGCGGGCGGCTCGAAGGTCACCTTGCGCGGCGGGACCTCGACGAACAGCCGCACCCCCGGCGGCAGAGAGAACCGGGCCGCCACCGCATCGACCGGGGTGTCGCCGGGCGGGCGGACCTCGACGATGTCCACGGGCAGGTCGTCGAAGGCGGGCAGTTCGTCGGTGTCGGCGATGAGGCCGATCCGCTGGGGCCGGAACTCCATGGAGCGCAGCCGGTCGAGCCGGCTGGCCGGGCAGAGGAACCGGTGCGTGAGGACCGGGTTGCCGCTCTCCAGGTCGCGCCGGTTGCGGGACAGGGCCTCGTCCATGTGCAGCGACGTCGGCGGGAACAGGCCCGCGTCGTCGATCAGTGCGGTGTAGATGTTCATCGTGCCCAGGTCCAGGCGTAGGCGGGATCTTCGCAGGACAGCGCGGCCGGGCCGAGGTCCAGCGGACGGAACGTGTCGACCATCACGGCCATCTCGCTCGTCGTCGTGACGCCGCGCCCGACCGCCTCGATCACCGCCTCGACCGCGCCGGGCTGCGGCCCGTGCGTGAACCCGGCGGGATGCAGGGAGACCGAGCCGACGTCGATGCCGGACCCCTTGCGCGCGGAGTAGTCGCCGCCCGCGTAGAACATGAACTCGTCGGAGTCGACGTTGTGGTGGTTGTACGGGATCGGTATGGCTTCGGGGTGGTAGTCGAGCGGCCGCGGGCAGAAGGAGCACACCACGAACCCCGGCCCCTCGAACGTCTGGTGCACCGGCGGCGGCGCGTGCGTCTTCTTCACGATCGGCTCGAAGTCGTTGATGTTGAAGGCGAACGGGTAGAGGCAGCCGTCCCAGCCGACCACGTCGAACGGGTGGTTGCGGTAGACGAGCCTGGTCAGCCCGCCGCGCGTGCGTACGAGCACCGGCACCTCCTCGCCCTCCACCACGAACGGCTCGGCGGGGGCGCGCAGGTCGCGCTCGCAGTAGGGCGCGTGCTCCAGGAACTGCCCGTGTTGCGACAGGTAGCGCCTGGGCGGCCTGATGTGCCCGCCCGCCTCGATGGCCAGCACGCTGACCTGGCCGTCGGGGACCCAGCGGTGGATGGTGCCGGTCGGGATGACGACGTAGTCGCCCTCGCCGGCCTCGATGACGCCGTACGTCGACTCGAAGCGCACGGTGCCGCGCTGGACGTAGACGCACTCGTCGCCCATGGAGTTCCGGTAGAGCTCGCTCGGCCGGTCGCTGACGGCGTACGACAACCGGACGTCGCCGTTGCCGGCCAGCAGCATGCGGCCCGTGACGAGGTCTCCCGCGCTCGACAGCTCCTGCGTGCGGAAGTGGCGGGGCGAGAGGGGCAGGTTGGGTTCGAGACGTGCGCCGGCCGTGGGGGTGACCGCCTCGGCCTTGACGATCGCGGTGGGCAGGTGGCGGTGGTAGAGCAGGGAGGAGTCGGACGAGAAGCCCTCCTCGCCCATGAGCTCCTCCGCGTAGAGACCGCCGTCCGGCCGCCTGAACTGTACGTGCCGCTTGCGCGGCACCTCCCCAACGACGCGGTAGTACGGCATCTGCCCCTCCATAGTGTCCGTTAATCGGACGGCAGTGTCCTCTATACGTGACTACCGTCCGCTATCGGTCTGGAGATGTCAACCCAGGGCCGCGGCCAGCTCGGCCGCCGCCGCCACCACCCGCGGCCCGGTGGACTCCTCCAGCGGCCCGAACGTCACCACCCCCACCGAAGCCTCAAGCCAGGGCAGCCCGGTGACGGGCGCGGCGACACCCCGCGCACCCTCCTGCAACTGCCCCTCCGTGACGAAATAGTCGTCGCGGCCCTCGCGCAGCCCCAGGATCGCCCGCCCCGCCGCGCCTTTGGCCAGCGGATGGCGCGAACCCTCGCGGTAGGCCACGTGCATGTCGGTCCAGGACGGCTCCACCACCGCCACGGCCAGCCCGTCGTCGCCCTCGGCCACGGTCAGGTGCGCGGTCGCGCCCACCTGCTCGGCCAGCCGCCGCAGCGCCGGCATCGCCGCCGCCCGCAGCAGCGGCTGCACGGCCTGGGCCAGCACCAGCACCCCGAACCCCAGGTGCACCCGTCCGTCGGCGTCCCTGCGTACGAACCCCTCGCTCATCAGCGTCGTCAGCAGCCGGTAGACCACGGGACGGCTCAGCGACAGCTCGGTGCTCAGCTCGGTCGGCGTGCGGCCGTCCTTGCCGTCGGCGAGCAGGCGGAGCAGGCGCAGCCCGCGTTCCAGGGTCTGAGCGGATTCAGCGGCCATGGGATCGATTATCGAGCTCCCGCAATGGTGAGCCCATGAACACGCGCGGGTACGTACGCCGTGGGACGAGCCTGGGGGGGTGGGGATGCGGCACAGGTGGCTGCTGCTGATCGCCGGACTGGTCATGTGCGCTCCGGCCCTCGGAGCGCCCCCGCTGACCGAGCCCGTGGCCACCGTGTCCAGCGCAATCCCCGCGGGCCCGGCTGGGGAGAGCCTGGTCGAGGACACCTTCCACGTCACCGAGGGCATCGAAATACGCCGGCGTCTGCTGCCCACCGCCGCGGGTGTCACCTTCCGCCCCGCCGACCTCGCCGCCGGGCTCCGCGTGGACGGGAGCGGCCTGCTGCACGGCACGCCGCGGCGCTCCGGCACGTACGTCGTCCCCGTGGGGATCTGCTCGGGCGGGTCGTGCCAGGAGCAGGAGCTGACCATCGTGGTGCTCGGCCACGTGCCCTGGGAGCCGCGCGAGCTGACCTTCCCCGGCCGGGTGGGCGTCCCGCTCGACGGCGAGATCGGCGTCGAGGGCGGCCCGGCCGGCGTGCTCCCGACGTTCACGGTGACCGATCAGGCCGCGCTGCCCGCGGGCGTGAGCATCGGGCCCGACGGTCAGGTGGGCGGTGTCCCGGCGGCTCCGGGCGTCTCCGAGGTCCCTGTGCGGATCTGCGTGGCGGGCAACTGCTCCGGCGTGGTGGTACGGATCATCGTCGGCTGAGCCTTGCGGGCGCCTGCCCTTGTGAGGTCACCTGGTGTCATGAAATCGGTCATTGTGGTCGGAGCAGGCATATGGGGGTCATCGCTCGCGTTGCGGCTGGCCGAAACCGGCTGGCGGGTGACACTCGTGGAGCAGCACAGGCCGGGCCACGTCCGGCAGTCCAGCGCCGGGGAGACCCGGCTGCTGCGCTGCTCGCACGGTGACGACGTCTGGTACACCCGGCTCGCCTGGCAGGCGAGGGACGGCTGGCGCAGGCTGGAGGAGCGGGCCGGCGAGGAGCTGTACCACGAGGCGGGCATGGTGTGGTTCGCCGGGACGCCGGACGGGTGGGAGCACAAGAGCGCTCAGGTCCTGAAAAATTTGGACATACCGTGTGAGGTGCTGGATCCGTCCGACGGCGGCCGGTTCTTCCCCGACCTGCGCACCGACGACCTCCGCTTCCTGCTCTGGGAGCCGCATGCCGGCGTGCTCAGGGCCAGGCGGGCGACGCAGGTGACCGCCGCCCTGGCGGTGGCGTCGGGGGTCCGGCTGGTCAGGGCGCGGGCGCTGCCCGTGCCGGGAGACACAGCGGGGGACACAGCGGGCGGTGCGGCGCCGTACGTGAGCGCCGTCGAGATCGACGGTGAGGTGCGGTACGCCGACCGGGTGGTGTGGGCGTGCGGGGCGTGGTTGCCCGCGCTCTTCGGCGACGTACCGATAGCCGTGACGAAGCAGGACACGCTGCACTTCGCGGCGCCGTCCGCGTGGTCCGTGCCCGAGATGCCCGCCTGGATGGACCACGGGGCCTCCGTCTACGGGCACGGCGATGTGGACGGGGTGGGGATGAAGACCACCTCCAGCGCCGAAGGGGAGCCGTACGAGCCCGAGCACGGCTCGCGGGAGGTGGACGCGGACGCCGTCGAACGGGCGCGCGCCTACCTGCGGCGCAGGTTCCCCTCGATGGAGAGGGCGCCGGTGCTGTTCAGCCAGGTGTGCCAGTACGCGCTCACCCCGGACGCCGAGTGGATCATCGACGAGGTGTCACCGGGCGTGTGGCTGTTCGGAGGGGACTCGGGGCACGGGTTCAAGCACGGGCCCGCGCTGGCCGGCTACGTGGCCGGAGTGCTCGACGGCGACCACGCGCCCGAGCCGCGTTTCGGGCTGCACGAGCGGATCCCGTCGTACGAGCTGAGGATCAGCGGCCAGGTCCTGTAGGGCTGGCACTACCGGGCATTCGGGGGATCGCGGGCATGAACGCGGCAGGGCTCACGGAGGAGACTTCGAAGGTCACCGCGTACGGACAGGAGCCCGCCATGAGCGCCATCACCCACCAGCCCGCCTCCGCTCCCGCCCAACCACCGCCGGTCGTGCGGACCGCCGCCACGCTCTGGCTGGCGGCGGTGGCGCTCGGCGCGGTGGAAGCCGTCCTGATCGTCTCGGGCATCCTCGGCGAGGGCTCCGCCACGCTCACCGAACTGCTGCCAGGACTCGGGTTCCGGCTGGCGGTGTTCGCCGGGGCCATATTCCTGGCGCTGCGGCTGAGGGCGGGGGCTGGCTGGGCGCGCTGGACGCTGGCCGGGACGCTGGGCGTGTTCGGCACGATCTCGCTGCTGATCGAGCCGGTGCAATGGCTGCTGGCGGGCGGCTCGATCAGCGAGGCCGTGGCCGGCCTGGACGCCATGGGCGTGGTCGGCGTCGTCGCGCGGATCCTGCACCTGGCGGCCGTGGCCGGTGCGATGTGCCTGATGTTCCAGCCGCGGGCCAACCACTATTTCCGGTCACGGTGAGGCGGGCTCCAACGGCGCCTTGGGCTCGGGGGCGCGCAGGTTGCGCACCCCCGGGGAGAGCAGCGAGGCCAGCGTGGACAGCACGACGATGCCCGCGCACCCCAGCAACGCCGCCTCGATGCCGAACGCGCTCGCCGCCGGCCCCGCCAGCAGCAGACCGATCGGCCCGAACATCAGCGAGCCGAGCATGTCGTACGAGCTGACCCGCGACAGCGACTCGGCCGGGATCTCGCGCTGCATCGTGGTCAACCACAACACGCCGAACACGTCGAAGCAGACGCCGAGCACGAACGCCCCCGCCACGATGCTCCACAGCGGGGCGTCGAGCCCCAGCAGCGCGGTCGGCAGCGCGCCCGGCAGGCAGAACAGCACGGCCACCAGGATCGGCCGCTTCGGCCGCAGCCGCAGCGACACCAGCACGCCAGCGATCGTCCCCACGGCCTCGCCAGCCAGGAACGCCGACCACGCCGCGGGACCGCCCAGGCTCTCCTTCGCCAGCAGCGGCCCCAGCACCCCGTGCGAGGCCTGGATGGCCATGATCATCAGCGAGAACTGCGCGACCACCACCCAGATCCACTGCCGCGAGCTGAACTCCCGCCACCCGTCACGCAGGTCCTTCAGCACCGAGTGGCGCTCGCCCTTCGGCCGCTCGCCCGGCTTCATCGGCAGCAGCGCGACCAGCACGCCCGCCACCGCGAACATGGCGCCGCTCACCGCCAGCGCCCACCCGCCGCCGAACAACACCACCGTGCCGCCTCCCAGCACGGCCCCCGCCACGCGGGAGACGTTCATGCCGAGGCCGAGCAGCGCGTTGCCGGTCTGCAGGCGGTCCTCGGGCACCACCTCGGGGATGATGCCGGTCAGCGCGGGGAACGCCACGGCCGTCGCCACGCCGCTGAGGGCCGCCGCGGCGCTCAGCGCGGGCAGCGGCGTCCAGCCGGTGAGCATCATCACCGCCAGCGCGAAGAATCCCGCCGCCATCAGGAACTCGGCGGCCATCAGCACCCGCTGCCGCGGCAGCCGGTCCGCGATCACGCCGCCGACCAGGGTGAACACGACCATCGGCAGCGCCTCGGCGGTCAGCACGACCGACAGGGTCGAGGCGGTGGCGCCGGGCAGGTTGAGCACGCCGAACGCCAGGGCCACGGGCGCGAACGCGCTGCCCAGCATGGAGATCGTCCGCGCCGACAACAACAGCGTGAATCTGCGATGTCGGAGCAGCCCGAGATCGCCTAGATAACTGTGCACCGACCGCCCCCCTGCGAAGCCCGAACCACCTCATTGTGGTGGGCCGTTGTGCTGTTGTCGCGCGAATATTTCTTGTCACGCCGGTGACAAGAGCGAGGCTCGGAATGTGCCGGCGGCGGGCAAGAATCGTGCCTGCCCGTCCCGTAATTTGCTAGGTCCCTGCAGTCGGCGAGGGGATCGGGGCCATGCGGTACACGGGGATCGCCCGCGTGCTGCTGGTGCTGGGTCTCGCGGGGGCCGTACTCGCCGCGCCGCTGGAGCTGTTCGGGCGGATGACGGGCGGCGCCGGGGACCCGCGGTCCGGCTCGGCGACCGCTTCTCGGCCAGTTCGCGCTCCTCCTGGGCCAGCGGCACGGGGTCGGTGTCCGCCCCGAAGATCGCAGGCCGCCCGTGCACGGTCACCGGGCCCACTCGATCTCCCCGCTCCGGAGCCGCGGCCGACGCGGGCGCGACAGCGGAGGGCGAGGACATGGGGGGCGCAGGGGACACACGGGATGACGGTGACGACGGGGACGCGGGCGCAGGCGACGCAGGCTCAGGGGACATGGGCGCAAGGGACACGGATGCAGGGGACACGGATGCAGGGGACACGGATGCAGGGGACACGGATGCAGGGGACACGGGTGCGGGAGACCCGGACCGAGGGGACACGGGCGCACGCGGCGCGGAAAGGCGTGGCGAGGGGAGGAGGCGGGCGGCGGCGAGGATCGCGCAGTACAGCGCACACACCAGCGGCGCCGCCCATGGCAGTGCCCTCGCGCAGGCGTCCAGCAGGTCCGTACGCGCGGCCGCGGCGCCGCCGACCACCACCTCGCGCACCTTCGGCCCGGGATCCACGGACCTGATGGCGGCGACGAGTTCCCCGACGGCGGCGGACATGGGGTCGAGCACGTGGTGGACGGACAGCCGGACCGCGCCGTGCTTTTGGGAGAGCCCGGCCACGGTGACCCCGGTGACGTGCGGCAGCCGTTCGAGACGGCCGGTGAAGGAACGTACGTCGGAGGCGGCCACCCGCGTGACGGCGCTGATCGGCGTGTGTCCCTGCCCGAGCGGCCCGGGTCTGCGGGATTCGCCGGCGAAGGAGCGCTCGACGAGGACGTGTACGTCGACCGCTTCGAGCGGGTTCCCGGGGAAGCCGCGCCCGACGATCTCGGCGACCCTGCGGCTCTCCGACTCGGCGGGCAGCGCGCGATGCCCCACCCCGCTTAGCTCGGCCTGTACGTACGGCACCGCCAGCGCCGCGAGCACGACGACCGTCGCGACGAGGTGCGCCAGATACGGGCGTGGCCGCCACCGCGGCCCGGGGAGGACGCGCGGCCCGGCCACGCCCTGCACGGCGGCGGGAACGACCAGCGCGACGCCGGTGGCGAGGAGCGCCACGGCGGCCCCCACGAGCCCGAACACGCGCAGGGAAGCCCCCGGGAACAGCATCAACCCCAGCAGGGCCACAGCCACCGCCGCCCCCGACAGCGCCACGACACGCCCGGCCCGGCCCAGCGCCCGTTCGCGAGCGCCCTCACCACCTGACGCGCCGGCCGTCCGTTCGCCGGACGCCTCGTCGTCGAGCGTGTCCGTGACCGCCCTGACCACGAACGCCGAGTACCCGGCGGCCAGCCCGAACGCGAGCACCGCGGCGGCGTACAGCGTGGTGAAGGAGACCTCGGCCGCCTCGGTGAGCAGCCGCAGCAGCCCGATCGTGCCGGCGACGGCGGCCAGCCCCGCGAGCACCGGCACCGCGGCGGCCACCAGGCTCCCCGAGATTAGACAGAGCAGCGCGAGCAGCACGGGCGCCGCGACGGCGGCGGCGCGTGCCAGGTCGGCGGCGGCCTGCGCGTTGCGCTCGGCGAGCAGCGGCACCGGCCCGCCGACCCCGACGTACAGGTTCTCGACGTTCCTGAGCCGGTCTGCGATGGCCGCGTAGCGTTCCAGCTCGGCGCCGTCCCGGAGGGTGACCAGCGCGTACGTCGCGTGCCCGTCGCCCGACACCATCGACGCCGACCCGGTCGTCCAGTACGTGGCCAGCCCGCTCACGTGCTCCGCCGGGAGCCGCCGCAGCGAGTCGTGCACCGCCTTCCTGTACCGGGGGTCGCGCACCTTGACCGACGGGTGCCGGTAGAGGACCACCACGTCGTGAGCGGCGTACCACTCCTCGCTCCAGCGCGCGGCGCCGGAGCGGCCCGAATGGGTCAGGGTGACGGCCGGGCGCACCAGGGTGGTCCGGGCCGCGCCCGGCGGATGGACGTGGGCCGAGGTGGAGGAGTGACCCGGGTGAACGTGACGTGAACGCCTACTTCGCGTCGGGATCCCCGTGAAGTAAGACATGGTTCTCATTGAACGTTGTTGATCGTCCGGATATTGTGCGAATGCCCACGATCACCCCCTGGAAGTAAGGTGCCATGCGACTGCGGCAGCTCTTCGTCATCGGACTGGCCCTCTCCCTTCTGGGCATCGGCGTTCCCGCGTGGTCGGAGGACGACCCGAGGAGCTGCAACGACCTCCTCTCCGACGACACCCCCGCGTACGTCGTCTGCCGCTGGATGGCCACCCCGGAGGAGGCCGCGGACATCGCGAAGTTCTGGCTCCAGAACGACGGCGAGCACATGGTCGAGGCGGGCCCGATGGACCCGATCACGATCGACTGCACCCAGCCGGGCAACGAGTGCCCGACGGACTCCGAGGGCGACGGCGAGGCTCACGACAGCGGCTCGCCGGACGTCCCGGGCGCCGAGGACGGCGGCACGCCCGAGTGCCAGAACGGCGAGGAGTGCTACGTCGACGGCAGCGGCATCACGCCCGAGCAGAAGGCCGCCGCCAAGCAGACCCCGGCCGGCCAGGCCGCGCAGACCGTCTCCCAGACGAACATGCGGGTCTGGATCGACGCGGAGCTCGCCGACGACTACAAGACGGGCAAGCTCGCCGAGGCCGCCAAGAAGGTCGCCGCGCTGGCCGCCGCCCAGCCGGGGGTCGTGGGGGTCAGGTTCACCTCGAAGCTCGGCACCGACGCCCAGGCGTTCGCCACCGCCGATGAGCTGGACGCCTTCGTCACCGAGGCCACGACCACGCTGCGCGGGCTGCTGCCGGGCAAGAAGCTGGCCGCGCACACGGTGGTGCCGCTCTTCGGCTGCGGCTCGAACGACGCCTGCAAGGCCGAGATGACCAAGAAGTATCCGCTGCTCGACCCCGAGCGCATCGGCGCCTGGCTCGCCAAGGGCCTCATCGACCAGCTGGCCCTGGACAGCGGCCACCTGGCCACGGAGTACGCCACCTGGAAGATCGACGCCGCCGAGGCCCAGCGCAACCAGTGGATCCAGGTACGGGCCCGCGCCTGGGACGCCTACGCGCAGATCGCCGCCGAGGACGCCACCTTCGCCGCCGCCGGCAGCGCCCAGCTGAACGAGGAGCAGGCGGCTCAGGCCATCACCGACCGCGTCGCCGCCCCGCTGCAGGACGACGCCGCCGAGACGGTCACCCTGTGGACCCGCTGGCAGGACGACCAGGGCCAGGTCAACCGCGTGTACGGCGAGAAGTGGGCCGCCAACACCACGTGGGACCAGCTCAAGAAGCTCGGCACGGTCCGCCCCCGCCTGGCCACCGTCTACGACCCGGCCAACCCTGAGGTGGACATGGCCACGGACCTGAAGAACCTGTCCGAGGTCTTCGGCCAGATCTACCTGCACGCCGCCTGACCGTCCGACCGGCAAGCCGGGCACCGCCTTCCGCAGGCGGTGCCCGGCTTTCTGTCATGAG
This sequence comes from Nonomuraea mesophila, assembly GCF_004352805.1. NCBI lineage: Bacteria > Bacillati > Actinomycetota > Actinomycetes > Streptosporangiales > Streptosporangiaceae > Nonomuraea > Nonomuraea mesophila. Next base: position 509 of record NZ_SMLD01000131.1, on the reverse strand, counting down.
TGGACATTCCGGATGTCCAGGGGCCGGTTTCGGTATGTTACGAACCTCGAACCACCCAAACCCGACAGAAGGGAACGGCACGTGTCGGACGACGCCGGCCTTCAGGCGCTCCGCGAGGCGGCGCGTCTATCCCCGGACAACCTTCCGCTGCGCCGGCTCCTCGCCGGTCAGCTCCTCGCCGGCGGCTACCTCGCGGACGCCGAGGCCGAGTTCCGCGGGGCGCTCGCGCTCGCCCCGAGGGACGCCGAGCTCACGGCCGGGCTGGCGGAGGCGTTCATCAGGCAGAGCGCCCACGGGGCCGCTCTGGCGGCGCTGGAGCCGCTGCTCGACACGCCCGGCCACCCGCCCGTACTCGGGGTGCTGGCGGCCAGGGCGCTGCTCGGGGAGGGCGACCCGGCGCAGGCGGCCCGCCGCTACCAGGAGGCGGTCTCCCGAGACCCGTCCGTGGCGGACGCCGACCTCGCCGCCCGCCTGGCGCCCCCACCACCGCAGCCGGCCTCGCCGTACGC
>NZ_SMLD01000130.1:0-26275 GCF_004352805.1 Nonomuraea mesophila | reverse complement strand
GGCGGACCCGGGGGCGGGTCGGTGAGCGGCCCGCCGAGCGCCGCCAGGACGCGGCCTTCGGCGATGCCGGTCAGCAGGTCCTTGTCGCGCACGCGGGTCAGGGCGACGGTGGCGAAGGCCGTGGTCAGGAACGGCCCCGGCAGCAGGGCGGCGCCGGTCTCCTCCAGGGCGACGGCCAGCTCGGTCATGCCCGCGCCCGCGCCGGCGAACTCCTCGGGGACGATCAGCCCGGACAGGCCCAGCTCGCCGTTGAGCCGGGCGTACACCTGAGGGTCGAAGCCCTCGCGGGCCTTGGGCAGCGGGGAGGCGGCACGCAGGAAGGCGCGTACGGCCTCGCGCAGCTGCCGCTGCTCCTCGCTGAGTACGAGCTTCACGCCTGGGTCCCCACCTTCAGATCCTTGAACGGCACGGTCTTGTCCACGCGGGGCTCGGGCGGCAGGCCGAGCACGCGGTCGCCGACGATGTTGCGCATGATCTCGTTCGTGCCGCCGCCCAGCGCCATGCCGGGGGCCATCGAGATCGCCTGCGCCAGCGGATGGCCGGCCAGCGCCGCCTCGGGCCCGACCAGCTGCGTGGCGAGGTCGGCCTGGAACATCGTCAGTTCGGCGAGCAGCAGTTTGGCCGCGCTGCCCCGCGCGCCGGGGAAGATGCCGGCCCTGGTCTCCTGGGCCAGCCGCTGGTTGAACAGCGCCAGCGCGCGGGTGCGGATGTGCAGCTCGACGAGCTGGTCGCGGACCAGCGGGTCGCCGGTGTCGACGGTGCGGCGCAGCGCCTCGACCGAGGCGGGGTGGTCGCGCTGCCCGCCCATGCCGACGCCCGCCGAGATGGACAGCCGCTCGTGCAGCAGGGTCGTGACGGCCACGCTCCAGCCGTCGTTGACCTCGCCGACGCGGTGCTCGTCGGGGATCGTCACGTCGTCGAAGAAGATCTCGTTGAAGTTGGCCCTGCCCGACATGTCCTTCAGCGGCCTGACCGTCACGCCCGGGTGGTGCATGTCGACGACGAACATCGTCAGGCCCTTGTGCTTGGGCACGTCGACGTCGGTGCGGGCCAGCAGCAGGCCCCAGTCGGCGTGGTGGGCGACCGAGGTCCAGACCTTCTGCCCGTTGACGATCCACTGGTCGCCGCGGGCCTCGTCGCGCACCGCCCTGGTCTGCAGGCTGGCCACGTCGCTGCCGGCGCCCGGCTCGGAGAAGAGCTGGCACCAGATCTCCTCGCCGCGCAGCAGGGGCCGGACGAAGCGCTCGCGCTGGGCGTCGGTGCCCCGGTCGACCAGGGTGGGGCCGGTCATGCCGAGGCCGATCGAGAAGATGTAGGTGGGGAGGGCGTAGTCGCGTGCCTCCTCGGCGAACGCACGTTCTTCCGCCTGGGTCAGCCCCTGGCCGCCCCACCGCCGCGGCCAGGTGATGCCGGAATAGCCGGCGTCGTGGAGCCTGGCCATGAAATCCTTGGCCCGCGTTATGGGGTCCGTCTCCTGAGAGTCGTCCGAAGGGGCGTTGTCCCGCAGCCACGCCCTGGCGGCATGCCGGTAGTCAGCGAGGTTCACATCGACTCCTTGGCATCAGTGTTCACTTACTCTAGCCAGGGCGCCGGAGCCCGTACAGAGCAATGCTCTGGACGTCCGAAACTCGAATTAAAGCCGGAATCTCCGTAAATTAGAGTACGAGCTGCTTGGTGTGATCACCTGACTACCGGGGGGATGGGTGTGATCGCACTGCTGGGCCGTTCCATACGCGCGCGGCTGGCACTGTTCGCCAGCATCGCCATGGGCCTGCTCTGCCTGACGACCAGTTCGGCCCTGCTGTGGATGATCTACACCACGACCGTCGACGTCCACACCCAGGACGCGGTCGGCACGACCCTCACGGTGGCCCACCTGGTCAAGGAGTCCGAGCTGTCGCTCCTCGACAGCCTCGACGCGCGGGGCGTCCAGGTCGTCGACCCGCGCGGGCAGGTGGTCACCGCCACGTCCGACCTGGCCGACAGGCCACGGCTGACCCCCGAGCCGCCTCCATCCGGCACCACCCACCACGTCGCCCACGCCTGCGACCTGCCGGGACTGTCCGGCGGCTGCCACATCATCGCGATGTTCCGCGTGTACCGGCAGGACGGCGACTGGCTCGTCTACGCCTTCCGCCCCCTGCCGCCCTGGTACGCCGGCCCCGGCGCGCTCACGTTCCTCGTCCTCGCCTCCGTGACGCTGGTCGTCCTGACGTGGTACGGCGTCTCGCACGTGGTCGCCAAGACGCTCGCCCCCGTCAACCGCATCACCGGCAGGCTGGCCGAGATCACGGCCGGCGGCGGGGGGATGCGCGTGCCCGTGCCGGAGAACGCCGACGAGATCAGGGCGCTGGCGGAGACCGCGAACCGTACGCTCGCGCAACTGGAGGAGGCGATGGAGCAGCAGCGCAGGTTCGCCTCCGACGCCTCGCACGACCTGCGCAGCCCGATCACGGCCATGCGCACCGAGGTCGAGGAGGCTCTGCTCACCCCCGGGGACACCGACTGGCAGGAGATCGGCGTCAGGTTGCTCGGCAGCCTCGACCGGCTGCAGAACATCGTCACCGACCTGCTGACGCTGGCCAAGCTGGACGCGGGCGCCCCCGCCCGGCTGGGCCCCGTCGACCTGGGCGAACTGGTCAGCACCGAGGTCGCCAGGCCGTGCACGAAGGAGGTCCGCGTCTCGGTGCAGCCGGGCGTGGTCGTGACGGGCGACCGGCTGAGGCTGGCCCGCCTGCTGACCAACCTGCTGGACAACGCCGAGCGGCACGCCGAACGTACGATCGCCGTGATCGTGCGGCGCAACGGCGAGGCCGTGCTGGAGGTGCTCGACGACGGGGCGGGCATCGCGCCCGAGCACCGCGAGCTGGTCTTCCGGCGCTTCACCAGGCTGGACGCCTCGCGCAGCCGGGACGCCGGCGGGACCGGGCTCGGCCTGCCCATCGCCCGGGAGATCGCGCGTACGCACGGGGGCACGCTCAGGATCGAGGATTCCGACGTCGGTGCCCGATTCGTCCTACGGATGCCGGTAAGGGCCGAGTAAAGGTGGGTAGTAATGCTTTTCGACCCCCTGCCGGAGAACGTTCGAAGAGTCGTGAGTACCATGATCATCACGAGATGACCGAACGCACGGCGTCCCGCTTGTCCCATATAAGCCTTATGAACAGAAATTAGAGTTACCCGCTGTGACATCAGGTTTCAGCCGATTACGGCGTGAGGATCTCCTGAAGACGGCCTGCGAGGTGATCGCCGAGCAGGGGTTCGGGCATACCAGGACCATCGACATCGCCAGGGCCGCGGGCGTCAGCCAGGCACTGCTCTTCTACCACTTCGAGACCAAGGACCAGCTGTTCGCGCAGGCCTTCACCTACGCCGCCCGCCTGCACCTCGACGCGCTGAGCGACGTCGAGCGCTCGGAGGGCACGCCGCTCGAACGGCTGCGCACCCTCCTGCGGCTCTGCTCTCCCGCGGTCCCCACCGAAGGGTGGCGGTTGTGGATCGACGCCTGGTCCGAGGCGATGCGCAGCTCGGAGCTTGAGGACATCTCGCGGCGCATCGAGGTCCAGGGCCGCCTCCTCCTTCGCCAGATCATCGAGGCCGGCGTGGCGGCCGGCGAGTTCACGTGCGCCGACCCCGAGGGGGCGACGTGGCGGATCCTGGCGCTGGTCGACGGGCTGGCCGTGCAGATGCACGTCCATCCCAGGGCCCTGTCGCGGCGCCGGGCCGGCGCGCTCATGCGCACGGCCGCCGCCAACGAGATCGGAGTCGCCCCAGACAAGCTGTGACGAAACCTGTGATCCTCGCCTTCCCGGCTTATTGGATGCTCCGTACAATACCGGGCGAGGAGAGGAGTGCACGCGATGACACAGGCACCGAGCTCTACCGCCGCCAGGGAACGCGACGAGCAGGTCGCGAGCAGGAAGGCGTACGAAACGGTCATCGAACGCCTCTCGAAGGCGTCGGTCGACAAGCACTGGGAGCCGTACCGGGACATCCCGTGGGACGACCCCGCGTTCCTCGTGGACCCGGCCGACCCGCGCTGGGAACTGCCCGGGATCGACAAGCTGGGCGGCCATCCCTGGTACCGCAGCCGGCCCCCGGAAACCCGGGCCGCGATCGGGCTGTGGCGGGTGGCCACCGCCATGAAGATCGGCCTGCAGTTCGAGAACCTGCTCAAGCGCGGGCTGCTCAACTACGCCTACCGGCTGCCGAACGGTGCTCCTGAGTTCCGGTACGTGTACCACGAGACCATCGAAGAGGGACATCACGGGATGATGTTCCAGGAGTTCGTGAACCGCACGAAACTCCCTATCCGCGGCATGCCCGGCCCGCTGTCGGCGATCGCGCAGATGGCGCCCTTAATCCCGCTCATCTCGACCGAGCTGTTCTTCGTGTTCGTGCTGGGCGGCGAGGACCCCATCGACCACGTGCAGCGCAAGGTGCTCAAGGACGACCGGGCACACCACCCGCTGGAAGAGACGATCATGCGGATCCACATCGCGGAGGAGGCCAGGCACATCTCCTTCGCCCGGCACTACCTGCGCAACCGGGTGCCGCGCATGCCGGCGTACCGGCGGCTCCTGCTCGGCATCGCCTCCCCCCTCGTCCTCGGCCTCATGGCCCGCATCATGCTGGCGCCCCCCGGCGCGCTCATCAGGCACTTCAAGATCCCCGTCAGCGTCGTGTCGGAGGTCTACCTGCGCAACCCCGCCGCCAAGCAGGAGATCCGCGACTCCATCGGCAAGACGCGGGACCTGTGCGCCGAGATCGGGCTCATCAACCCGCTGACCCGGCCGATCTGGCGCCTCATGGGCATCTGGGCCGAACCGCGGCGCGCCTAACCACGCGGCCGCCTGGCGATCAGGACCTCGGTCACCGTCACCTGCTCCCACGTGCCCCGGGGATTGTGCGCGAGCAGGGCGCGCCTGGCCGCCTCGGTGAAGGCGCCCACCCGCTCGCCCAGCTTCGCCGGAGCGGTGTAGGAGTAGGACAACTGCAGGCCGATCACCGCCTCCACGTCGTAGACCTGGCGATATTCGTACAAAGTGGCGTCGAGCTCGCTGAACGGCGAGACGGCGAGCACGTCGTCGTGGTGCTCCCCCGTGGCCTGATAGGAGTTGGTGGCCGTGAACGTGTTGACGCCGAACTCGTCGCGCACCCGCCTCATGGCCGGCTCCCAGGGCAGTTCCTCACCCGCCCGCGACGGGCCGACCAGCGCCACGACACCGTGCGCGGGCAGCAACTCGTCCAGCTCCCGCAGCACCGCGCGGCGGTCCATCCAGTGGAACGACCTGCCCATGACGACATGGTCGAACGCGGGCAACTCCCGCAACCGCGTGGAGTCGCCGCTCACCCAGCGGATGTTGCCCGCCCGCGCCGCCAGCCGCCGGCCCTCCGCGAGCATCGCCGCGTCGGGATCGACCGCCAGGACGTCGCGCACGCGCCGCGCGAGCGGGATCGCCACCGTGCCGGGACCGCAGCCGAGGTCCAGCACGGTGCTGTCGTCGCCGAACGTCATCGCCAGGTGCTCGATCGCCGGGTCGCCATGACCGGCCCGGTACTTGGCGTAGTAAGGAGCCGCGCCGCCGAACAGGTCCGTCATGGATGGGACCATATACAGGTTCGAGACGTGACGATGGAAGGTTTTCCCCTGTGAGGCGGCTATTCACGGTCCTGCTGCTCGCCTTCGCGGCGGCCGGGATCGCTCTCTCCCCGGCCGAGGCGCACAACGTGCTCATCGGCAGCGACCCGAAGGACGGAGCCACGCTGACGGCCTCACCCGCGCGCGTGACCCTGGTGTTCGACCAGCCGGTACGCCAGGGATACGCGCAGGTGGGAGTGACGGGCTCCGACGGGTCGGCCTGGGCCGACGGAGCCGCCGAGATCGCCGCGGAACGAGTGTCGGTCAAGGTCAAGCCGCTCGCGGCGGGCGGCTCGTACGTCGTGGGCTACCGCATCCTGTCGGCCGACGGGCACCCCGTCACCGGGAAGATCGGCTTCAGCCTGGCCGCGGACGCCACCGGGGTCGCCGCCGACCCCAAGACGGGCGGCGACAACGCGCCCACCCAGGAGACCGGCGCCGACGCCACCGCACCCGCGACCGACCCCGACACAGCGGCCGGCCCCGACGCCGCCGAAGCCGCGGCGAACCCCGACGCCGCCGAGGCCGCGGCGAACGGCGGGGCCGGCATGGCCGTGGTGTGGATCGTCGGGGCGCTGCTGATCCTCGCCACGGGCACCGCCGTGGCCCTGCGCCGCGCGAAACCGGCCCAGGCCACCGCCACGACCGCCGCGCCCGCCACCACCAGCGGCACGACCACCGGCGTCACCACGACCGACGGCACCACCGGCACCACCGGCACCAGGACCGACGTCACCACCGGCACCACCGCCGCCACCGGGGACGGTGCGGCAGGGACGGCCGCCGGGTCCACGGCTGAGGAGACGAAGGCGTGACCGTCACCCTTCCCCCCGCTCCCCCGCTCCCCGAGCAGCGCGTGGGCGGGCGGCTCGTGGCCGGCGCGTTCGTCGTGTGCGCCATCGTCGCCGCCGTGGCCGCCAGTTCGTTCGCCGAGCAGGAGACCGTGCCCGGCATTCCCATGCCGGGGCCGCTGGTGTCGATCGGGCTGCCCGTCATACGGACCCTGCTCGACGTGTCCGCCGTCGCCGTGGTGGGGCTCAGCCTGGTGGCCAAGCTGCTCGGGTTCGACCGGCCCGAGTACACCGAGCCGGTGATGGTCCGCGTCCGGCCCCTGGCCGTGATGGCGGCCTGGGCGTGGGCGATCTGCGCGCTGCTCACGATCGTGTTCCAGACGGCCGAGCTCAACCCCGGCGCCGTGCCGACGTTCGGGATGATCGCCGACTATGTCGGAACTGTCGGCACCGGCCAGGGGCTGCTGTTCAGCGCGGCGTGCGCGCTGGCGGCGGCGGGCATCGGGCTGATGGCGGTGCGGTTCGGCGAGAAGGTCCCGGCCGAGCTGCGGGTGATCGTCGCGCTGTTCGGGCTGCTTCCCATCCCGGTCACCGGGCACGCGGTCAACTCCATCTGGCACGACCCCATCATGATCTCGATGGAGATCCACGTGATGGGTGCGGCGGCGTGGGCGGGCGGGCTGATGGTGACCGCGATCTTCGTCGCGCCCCACCCGGGCCTGCTCGCCATGGTGCTGCCCAAGTTCTCCAGGATCGCGTCGGTGTGCCTGTTCATGGTGGCGCTGTCCGGGCTGATCACGGGGCTCGGCACGATGGCGCTCACGCCCGGCGTGGTGCTGCCCGGCGCGCTCCTGACCAGCGACTACGGTCTCCTGGTCGTGGCCAAGGCGGGGCTCGTGACCCTGCTGGTGCCGCTGGCGGCGAACATCCGCTTCCGCCTGCTGCCCGCCGTGCGCAAGGGCCGGGCCACCGCCCTCGTGGGATGGGCGGCGGCCGAGGTCGGCGTGATGGGACTGGCGTACGGCGTGGCGGTGGCGATCACCCGCGCCTCGATCGTCTGACCGGCGGAGCGCACAAGGGGACGGGCGGACGCGCTAGGGGGCGGCGTTGGCGCTAGGAGTGGTGGGAGCGCTAGGGGTGGCGGGGGCGCTAGGCGTGACGGGAGCGACCACGGGTGAGGCCGCTCGGGCCGGGCTCGTACGGCGCCTGCGGGCCAGCCATTCGACCGCCAGCCAGGCGGCCAGCAGGCCGAGCCCCGCCCAGACGGCCGACGACGTGACGAGCGGAGGTGCGCCGAGCAGGCCCTGCTGGCCCTTGAGCAGGTCGTACACGCCGCCCATGACCGCGCTCTGGGCGGCCAGCGCGGCGTACGCACCGGCCGTCGCGGCCGCGGCGCCGAGCAGGGCGCGCACGGCGGGCTGCCGTACCAGGAACGCGACGTCCACCAGCAGCCCCGCGATCACGAGGAAGAACGGCACCGCCGACGGCGGGAACCCGGTGTAGGTCAGCAGCGGCCAGATGAGCGTGCGGACCGCGACGTAGGCGGCGGCGACCAGCGTGGCGGCGCCGAACCTGCCGATCAGGGTCCTCGCCACCACCAGCACCGCGACTCCGACGACCACCGCGTAGACGGGGTAGAGGAAGTCGGGCACGGGCAGCGCGAATCCGGTCATCATCGTACGGTCGATGGGCCGCCCCATCTGGTCGGCCGCGAACTGCAGCAGGATCGGCTCGGCGTAGACGGTGCCGTTGTCCCAGGCGCCGATCGACAGGATGCCGTATTCCTGGTGCTGCTCGGGGAAGTGCACGTTCTCCAGGAAGAACGCGAGGAACGCGCCGAGCACGACCGCGCGCTCCCTGCCGGGCGGCGCTCCCATGAACCAGCCACGGATCACGCCCGCGATCATGAAGAACGTTCCAAGGTAGAGCATGATGTGCGACGGGCTCCACGAGGTGATGTCGAGCCCGTTGACGCGGTGGTTGATCAGGTCGAGCGGGACCGCGACGAGGAAGATGCCGGTGCCCCACTGGATCAGGCGCAGCGCGGCCTTGTCGACGCCGTAGCCGGTGTAGCCGTGGATGATGGTCAGGGCGAGAGCGAGGGCCGTGCCCGCGGAGTTGAGCAGGTGAGGCGGCGCGAGGTCGTCACGCAGCCATTTGAAGTGCCACGAGACGTCCCACGCCGACCCGAGCAGCTTGAGCGTGAACGCCGCCAGCCATCCGAAGTAGAGCACCCTGAACAGGTCGTGCGGCGTCTCGCGCCCCGCCTGGCCTCTGGTCCAATAGGGCAAGGCCCATTCCGCGGCCTTTTTGATCGATGCTGGAGACTTCACGGAAGAGAATCTTACGGTCACCGTTCCTGGTCGCTCGCCGGGAGTGGCCTCGGATGGGGGTTCGCAGGTCAAGGTGCGCCGGCGGCGCAGGCGCGCAGGGAGTACATGAGGGGCAGCCTGGGAGCGCCGTCGGGGATGCGATATCCGCCGTCGGCGGCCTCCAGCGTCGCGAAGCGCTGGAAGAGCGTGAAGTCGTGCTCGTGGAGGAACTCCACGCGAAGCCCCGCCGCTCCCACCGCGCTCACGACGTCGCCGAGGCCGTGCAGGAACTGCACGGACGTCTGGTGTTCGAGTTCCTCGCCGCCGGTGTAGGTGTGCGGTTCGACCCAGACCTGCGGCTCGCGGTCGAAGTAGTCGTGCTTGAGGGTGGCGCCCGTGGCTTCGTCCAGGATGTCGGGGAAGGGATGGAACTCGGCGATATAGAGGAAGCCGCCGGGTTTGAGCAGCGCGGCCACGGTCTGCGCCCACCGTGTCAGGTCGGGCAGCCAGACCAGCGCGCCCACGCCGGTGTAGACGATGTCGTACGCGCCCCGGCCGAGCTTCTCGGCGGCGTCGTACACGTCGGCCGTGACGAATCTCGCCGGGAGGCCGCACCTGGCGGCGATGCTCTCGGCCTGGGCGACGGCGGCCGCGGAGAAGTCGAGGCCGGTCACCTCCGCCCCGAGCCTGGCCCAGGCGAGGGTGTCGAGCCCGATGTGGCACTGCAGGTGGGCCAGGCGGCGGCCGGACACGTCGCCGACCTCCGCACGCTCGAACGAGCGCAGCGGGCTACGGCCCGCGACGAAGCCCTCGACGTCGTAGAAGTCGCTGCCGACATGGACGGGCACCCTGGAGTTCCAGTTGGCCCTGTTGATCTCCATATAGTCCATGACGTCCGAGCGTAAAGGCGGGCGGGCCGTCTCAGCGATCTCTCAGGTGGGGTCAGTAGGCTCACCGCATGAAGCGTGTGGCCGCGTCTGCGGCGGCGCTCGCCCTCATCGCCGTGACGACGTGGCTGGTGTGGCCGTCGGGTGCCGAGGTGCGGGGCCAGGATCAGACCATCACCGTCGTCGACGGACCCGCCGACGACCAGCAGGTCAAGCTCGACACGACGTTCTTCCCACCCCCGGGCGGGGGGAAGGCGCCTGCCGTGCTGCTCGGCCACGGTTTCGGCGGCAGCAAGCGGAGCGTCACGGACGAGGCCGTCCGCCTCGCCAAGGAGGGCTACGCCGTACTGACGTGGTCGGCGCGCGGTTTCGGCCGCTCGACCGGCGAGATCGCGCTCAACTCGCCCGACTACGAGGTCAAGGACGTCAAGCAGCTCATCGACTGGCTGGCCGAGCGCCCCGAGGTGCTGCTCGACTCGCCCGGTGACCCGCGCGTGGGCATGGCCGGCGGCTCGTACGGCGGCGCCATCGCGCTGATGACGGCGGCCCACGACCAGCGCGTCGACGCCATCGTCCCGCGGATCACCTGGTCGGACCTGGCCGACGCGCTCTTCCCCAACACGGCCGCCCCGCTGTCGGCGATCGGCGACGCCGGCCAGGTCGCCGCCGACGGTCCGCCCGACGCCGAGAACGGCGTGTTCAAGCGCATGTGGGCGGGCATCTTCTTCGGCCAGGGCGTCTCGCTCGACAGCCTCGCCCTGGGCGGACGGCCCGAGGCCGCCGCGCCGCTCACGTCCGAGCAGGCCAGGTGCGGCAGGTTCCGTCCCGAGATCTGCACCGTGTACGAACAGGTCGCCAAGACGGGCAGGCCCACGCAGGAGGCCGTCGAACTGCTGCGCAAATCGAGCCCGATCAACGTGGCGACCCGGATCAAGGCGCCGACCCTGCTCATCCAGGGCCAGCGCGACTCGTTGTTCCCGCTCAGCCACGCCGACGCCAACGCCAGGGCGATCGCCGCCGACGGCACGCCCGTCAGCCTGGCCTGGTTCGACGGCGGGCACGACGGCGGCGACGGCGAGGTCGACTGGGTGTTCGAGCAGTCGTCGGCCTGGTTCGCCCGTTATCTGAAGGGTGAGGAGGCCGGACAGGCGGCGCCGCCGGTCAGCGCGTTCACCGTGACCCGCGACGGCGGCCGCGACCCCGGCACCCGCCAGCGCGTCCGCCTGCACCCCGAGACCGGCTCCTACCCCGGTCTCGGCGGCACCGCCACCAGCGCCGTCGAACTGTCGGGCCCCGCCCAGGTCATCGCCAACCCGCCCGGCGGCGCGCCCGCCTCGATCTCGTCGGTGCCCGGCGTCGGCGGCCTGCTCGGCGGGCAGAACACGCCCGGCGTCGCGATCGACATGCCCGGCCAGAGCGCCGCGTTCGAGTCCCGGCCGCTCACCGAGCCGCTGCAGCTCACCGGCAGCTCGACGGCCACGATCAGGGTGTCGGGGCAGGGCGGGACGGAGGCGACCCTGTTCGCCAAGCTCTACGACGTGGCCGACAGCGTCCAGCCGCCCGCCCTGCCCGCCGGGCTGGTGGCGCCGATCCGGGTGGACATCCCCGAGGGCGCGAGCAGCGCGGAGGCCACGGTCACTCTGCCCGCCGTCGACCACAACTTCGCCGTCGGCCACCGGCTGCGGCTGGTGCTGACGACGACGGACATGGGGTTCGCGACGCCCGCGGAGCCCGCCACGTACCAGGTGTCGCTGGTCTCCACCAAGCTGACCGTCCCGATGGTCGGCACGCTGGCCGCCGCCTCCGGCGGGGTGGCGTGGTGGGTGTGGGCGATGCCGCTGGCCGCCGTCGTGGCCGCGGCCGCGCTGCTGGTGACCGGCCGCACCCGGGACCGCCGCCCCGCGGTCGTTCCGGCCGCCGGCCAGCAGGGTGAGGCGGCCGGCCCGGCCGCCGGCCAGCAGGGTGAGGCGGCCGGCCCGGCCGTGCCGCTGGAGATCCGCGGGCTGACCAAGGCGTACAGGAACGGCGAGCGCGCCGTCGACGACCTGTCGTTCCGCGTCGAGCAGGGCCAGGTGCTGGGCCTGCTCGGGCCGAACGGCGCCGGCAAGACGACCACGATGCGGATGATGATGGGGCTCATCCAGCCGGACGGCGGCGAGATCCGCATCTTCGGCGAACGGGTGACGCCGGGCGCTCCCGTGCTGTCCCGGCTGGGGTCGTTCGTCGAGGGGCCGGGCTTCCTGCCCCACCTGTCGGGGCGGGACAACATCGAGCTCTACTGGGCCGCCACCGGACGGCCGGCCGCCGACGCCCACTTCGACGAGGCGCTGGAGATCGCCGGTCTCGGCAAGGCGCTCGACCGGGCCGTACGCACCTATTCGCAGGGCATGCGCCAGCGGCTCGCCATCGCCCAGGCCATGCTCGGGCTGCCCGACCTGCTCGTGCTCGACGAACCCACGAACGGGCTCGACCCGCCCCAGATCCGGGAGATGCGCGAGGTGCTCAAGCGCTACGCGCGCGACGGCCGTACCGTGATCGTCTCCAGCCATCTGCTGGCCGAGGTCGAGCAGAGCTGCAGCCACGTCGTGGTCATGCAGCGCGGCAGGCTGGTCTCCACCGGCCCGGTGTCGCAGCTGCTCGGCGCGGCCCCCAGCCCGGCCCGCGCCGGCAACGGGCACGCCACGCGCCTGGAAGACGTGTTCCTCGACCTCATCGGAGACACCCCATGACCGCCGCGACCGGTTACGCGCCCCGCCGTACGCTGCCGTTGCGGGTCGAGATCGTCAGGCAGTTCAAGCGCCGGCGTACGATCGTGATGTTCGGGCTGCTGCTCGCGCTGCCGTGGATCCTCGTGATCGCGTTCCAGTTCGGGCCGCAGGGCAACGACAACGGCCAGGCGCTGCGCATCTCCGACCTGGCGACGGAGAGCGGCCTCAACTTCGCCGCCTTCGCGCTGTCGGTGTCGGCCAGTTTCCTGCTGGTCGTCGCGGTGGCGCTGTTCTGCGGCGACACCGTGGCGAGCGAGGCCAACTGGTCGTCGCTGCGCTACCTGCTGGCCGCGCCGGTGCCCCGCGACCGGCTGCTGCGGCAGAAGCTGGTCGTGGCGCTGGGCTATTCCGCGGCGGCCGTGATCTGCCTGCCCGTGATGGCGCTGCTGGCGGGCACGGTGGCGTTCGGCTGGAACGACATCCAGGTGCCCGGCACGGGCGAGACCATCCCGGCGCTCGACGTGCTGCCGCGCTTCGGCATCGTGATCGCGTACGCCCTGGTCAGCCAGCTCGTCGTGGCGGCGCTGGCCTTCCTCGTCTCCACGATGACCGACTCCCCGCTGGGGGCGGTCGGCGGGGCCGTCGGACTGTGGATCATCTGCACCATCCTGCAGGCCGTCGAGGCGCTGGGGGTGCTGCGCGAGTTCCTGCCGACGTTCTGGAACAACGCCTGGCTCGACGCGCTCGCGCCCGAGCTCGAGTGGAGCGGCATGATCAAGGGCGCTTCCGTGTCGATCACGTACGCGGCGATCCTCGTCGCCGTGGCCTTCCGCCGGTTCCGCCGCAAGGACGTGGTCAGCTAGTCTCCGCCCAGTCGAACGCCTTGGTCACGGCCTTCTTCCAGCCCGCGTACCCCTTCTCCCGCTGCTCCTCGCTCCAGCCGGGCTCCCAGCGGCGGTCCTCCACCCAGTGGGCGCGCAGCTCGTCGGTGTCCTGCCAGAAGCCCACCGCCAGCCCGGCGGCGTAGGCCGCGCCGAGCGCGGTGGTCTCGGCGACGACCGGCCGGCTGACCGGCACGCCGAGGATGTCCGACTGGAGCTGCATGCACAGGTCGTTGGCGGTGACGCCGCCGTCGACCCGCAGCACGTCGAGCACCACGCCCGAGTCCTGCTGCATGGCCTCCACGACGTCCCTGCTCTGGTAGCAGATGGCCTCCAGCGTGGCGCGGGCGAGGTGGGCGTCGGTGTTGTAGCGCGACATGCCGACGATGGCGCCGCGGGCGTCGGCCCGCCAGTAGGGGGCGAACAGGCCGGAGAAGGCCGGCACGAAGTACATGCCTCCCGAGTCCTCCACCTGCCTGGCCAGGGTCTCGCTCTGCGGCGCCGAGGTGATGATGTGCAGCTGGTCGCGCAGCCACTGCACCGCCGAGCCCGTCACGGCGATCGAGCCCTCCAGCGCGAACACGGCGGGCTGGTCGCCGAACTTGTACGCGACCGTGGTGAGCAGCCCGCTCTGCGAGCGCACCCGTTCGGTGCCGGTGTTGAGCAGCAGGAAGTTGCCGGTGCCGTAGGTGTTCTTGGCCTCGCCCGGCGAGAAGCAGACCTGCCCGACGGTCGCGGCCTGCTGGTCGCCCAGGATCGCGGTGATCGGCACCTCGCCCGCGGCCGTTCCGAACGGGGTCGTGACGCCGTAGGCGGTGGGATCGGACGAAGGCCGGATCTCGGGCAACATCGCGCGCGGGATGCCGAAGAAGGACAGCAGCTCGTCGTCCCAGTCGAGGGTGTCCAGGTCCATGAGCATCGTACGGCTGGCGTTGGTCACGTCGGTGACGTGCACGCCGCCGTCGACGCCCCCGGTCAGGTTCCACACCGTCCAGGTGTCGGTGGTGCCGAAGACGGCCTCGCCCCGGTCGACCGCCTCGCGGACGCCGTCCACGTTCTCCAGGATCCACTGGATCTTGCCGCCGGAGAAGTACGCGTCCGGGTGCAGCCCCGTACGGTCGCGGATGACCTGGCCGCGGCCGTCCCGCTCCAGCGCGGCGGCGATCTTGTCGGTGCGCGTGTCCTGCCAGACGATCGCGTTGTAGTAGGGGCGGCCGGTGCGCCGGTTCCACACGACCGTGGTCTCGCGCTGGTTCGTGATGCCGATCGCGGCGAGGTCGGACGGCTGCAGCCCGGCGCGCTGGAGGGTGCTCTGGATGACGGCCGCGGTCCGCGTCCTGATCTCGATGGGGTTGTGCTCGACCCAGCCTGCCCTGGGCAGGATCTGCTCGTGTTCGAGCTGGAACTTGGCGACCTCGCCGCCGTCGTGATCGAAGATCATGAAGCGGGTGCTCGTCGTGCCCTGGTCCACCGCCCCGACGAAATCGGGCATGTCATTCTCCTTCGGTCTTGTCCGGGTCCGCCGGTCTGACGATGTCACGTTCCTCGGGCCGCGGCAGGAACCTGGAGATCAACGCCTGGTAGAGGCCCGCTCCGAGGAGGCCGCCGATCAGGGGCCCGATGATCGGCACCCAGAAGTACAGGTCGCCGTGCTGATCTCGCCAGGCGTCGTGGTAGCCGGTGAGGAAGCTCGCCAGGCGCGGCCCGAAGTCGCGCGCCGGGTTGATGGCGTAGCCGGCGTTGGTCCCGAACGCCATGCCGATCGCGACGACGATCAGGCCGATGACGAAGGGCCCCATGTTGGCGTCCGGTGCCATGTTCCGGGTGTCGATGAGCGCGAAGACCAGGAAGAGCAGGATCGCGGTGCCGATGATCTGGTCGCGGAACCCGCCCCACAGGTCCACCGGCAGGGTGCCGTTGCCCGGCAGGGTGGAGAAGACGATCTGGGTCTTGAACGTGTGCCCGGGGTCGGCCATCGCCAGGACCTCGGTGAAGTTCCAGCGTACGATCAGCGCGGCGACGAAGGCCCCCGCCGTCTGCGCGAGGACGTACGGCAGGACCTTCCGCCAGGGGAAACCCTGGAAGACGGCGAACCCCAGCGTGACCGCGGGGTTGATGTGCCCGCCCGAGGTCCTGGCCGCGGTGTAGACGCCCAGCACCACGCCGAGCCCCCAGGCCCAGGCGATGCTGTCGTGGTCGCCGACCTCCGCGGCGACGACCGAGGCGACCACGCCGCAGCCGAACAGGATGAGCACCGCTGTCCCGGCGAACTCGGCGAGCAGCTCGCCGGCCAGCCCTCTGCGGTCGAGACGCCCGGCCACGGCCATCCCCTTCCTCTCGCGTACCCGTTGTGTGCCATTCCCGTAATCAGGCAATGCATACAGCCTGTATATGACACATAACGCTAAGTGAGTGAAAGGCGCGCTTCAGGTCAGAGCGTGCGTACGAAGGTGACCAGGCTCGTGCCCGGGCCGTTGTGCCCGGGGACGGGGCCGCCGGCCTCGAAGCCCATGCGGCGGTGGAAGGCGACGGAGCGCTCGTTGACCGGTGCGGTGATGGCCCTGACGACGTGCCGGCCGTGGTCGCGGGCGATGCCGAAGAACCGCTCGTACATCGAGCGGGCGACCCCGCTCCTCCTGGCGGCGGGCGCGACGCCGACGAAGTGGATGTACGCCTCGCCGGGCTGCGACGGCGAGACGAACCCGATCAGGAATCCCGCCATGCCGTCAGGACCGTCAGGGCCGCCGAGACCGGCAGGACCGGCAGGGCTTTCGGCGATCAGGCTCGTGTGGTGGAAATGGTCGAGGAACAGCCGGGGCAGCGAGGCCAGGATCGGCCGCCCCCACCACTCGTCGACCACGGCAGCGATGGCGTCGTAGTCGCCGGGGGTGGCGGCGCGCAGCACGTGGTCCGTCATGTGGATCTTGTCGCCCTAGCCCCAGTGCGGCGGCCTGTTGTCGAGATAGAAGGCGTCCGGGTCCTCGGAGCGCCACTCGCCCCAGCCCTCGTCGGTGTCGTCCGCCGTCTGCTCAGGTAGGAAATCATTCACACCCAACATGCTATCCAGGCGTACAAACCCCTACCCGGCCCGTCCGCAGGCTTCAAGACAGGTGGAACGCACGGCGGTACGATGCGAGAGCAGGTGTCGCCTACCCCCCGTGAGGCTGCCCATGGCCACCCCGACAGGCTGGCGGCGAGAAGGCAATCTGCCGGCGGAGCTCACCAGCTTCGTCGGCCGCACGCGCCTGCTCGCCAACCTCAAACGGCACCTCGCCGAGTCGCGCCTGGTGACCGTGACGGGCATCGGCGGTGTGGGCAAGTCGCGCACGGTGCTGCGGCTGGCGCATCAGGTGCGCGCCCACTACCCCGACGGCGTGTGGTTCGCCGACCTGGCCAGGCTGCAGGACGCGGGCATGGTCAAGCACACGATCTCCTCCGCCCTCGGCATCGCCGACCAGTCCTCGCGGGCGGAGTCGGAGTCGCTGTCGGAATGGGTGGGCGAGCGCGACATGCTGCTCATCATCGACACCTGCGAGCACCTGATCCAGGGCTGCGCCGAGCTCGTCCACGAGCTGCTGGAGGCCGCGCCCAACCTGAAGGTGCTGGCCACCAGCCGGCAGTCGCTGCACCTGCCGTACGAGCACGTGGTGCCCGTGCCGCCGCTGCAGGTGCCCGGAGAGGACCCCGCGGAGAGCCTGTTCACCAACGAGTCGGTGCAGCTGTTCGCCGTCCGGGCCGGGGCCAGCGTGCCCGACTTCCAGCTCGACGAGGACAACATCGAGGCCGTGGCCGAGCTCTGCCGGCGCCTCGACGGCATCCCGCTCGCCATCGAACTGGCCGCGGTCCGGCTGCGCGCCCTGTCGGTGGAGCAGATCCTCGGCCTGCTGACCGACCGCTTCAGCCTGCTGGCCGGGGCGAGCCGCACGGCCCTGCCCCGCCACCAGACCCTGCGGGCGGCCATCGGCTGGAGCCACGAGCTGTGCGAGCCGGCCGAACGCCTGCTGTGGGCGCGGCTGTCGGTCTTCGCCGGCGACTTCGAGCTCGACGCGGCCCGGTTCGTCTGCTCCGACGGGCGGCTGCCGTCGGAGGACATCACGGATCTGGTCACCGGGCTGGTGGAGAAGTCGATCCTGCTGATCAGGAGCAACCACGCCGGGGTGCGCTACAAACTCATCGACACCCTGGCCGAATACGGCGAGGAGTGGCTCGACAAGCTCGGCCAGTACGAGCAACTGCGGCGACGGCACCTCGACTACTACCTGAGCCTCGCGCAGCGCGGCGAGGACGCCTGGTCGGGCCCGCGCCAGATCTACTGGTTCGTCCGCATGCGCCAGGAACACGACAACGTCAGGGTGGCGCTCGAATACGCGCTCAGGACCCCGGGCAAGGAACCGCTGGCGCTGGTCCTGCTGTCGTCGTTGTGGTTCATGTGGGTCTGCTGCGGGTTCGCCCGCGAAGGGCGCCTGTATCTGGAGCGGGCCCTCGAGGCCAACCCGACGCCGAGCAAGGAACGCTGCAAGGCGCTCTGGGTCCTGTCGTACGTACGCAACTCCCAGGGCGACAGCGTAGGCGGGCAGACGGCCGCCGAGACGTGCAGCACCGAGGCCATCCGGGTGGGCGACTCCAGAGCGGTGATTCTGGCCTCCAAGATGCAGGGCACGGCGGCGATGCTCCAGGGCGACATGCCGAAGGCCAGCGCTCTCCTGGGCGTGGCCATCGAGTTCAACACCGACAACAAGGAGCTCAACCCCGGGCTGCTGCCCGCCATCGTCGAGTTGTCCATCGTCCTGACCGCGCGGGGCGAGTTCTACGAGGCCGAGTCCCTGCTGCAGGACTGCCTGCAGGTGTGCAGGGAACGCGGCGAGCTCTGGGTGATGTCCCATGCCCAGTGGGCGCTGGCAGGCGCCAGGCTCGCGACCGACCGGCCCCAGGAGGCGCTGCACAACGTCAGGGAAGGGCTGCGCATCAAACTGCACTTCCATGACACGCTCGGGACGTTGCTGGCTCTGGAGTCCTCGGCGCGGATCTTCGTGGCTCTGGATCGGTTGCCGCTGGCCGCGCATCTGCTGGGTGCGCTGCAGCAGAACTGGAAGTCGGCCGGACTGCCACAGCTCGGCGCGCCGTTCCTGTCCGCCGACCACAACGCGTGCGTCAGGGATTGTTCGCGCCGCATGGGCGAGGTCGCCTACAAGAGCGCCTTCGAGGAGGGCGCCCGGCTCGACCTCGATGAGGCATCAGCGATGGCGCTGGGCGAGTTGGTCGCCCTCGAGGAAGGCTGACACCGCGGCTCAGACGGCCTGCGGCCAGCGAGTGTCGTCCGGCCAGGCGTTCACGAAACGTGCGCTGCCGAACGAGAACTCGATGTGCCCGCGTACCCAGTGTTCGAGACCGCGTACGTAGTTGAGCACGGACGGCGGAGCCCATCTCTCCAGTGCCGCACGCCGGTCGACGAACGCCGAGACGGCCTCGTCGTGCATCCGGGCGACCTCCAGCAGCGCCTCCTGCAGCGAGAGCGACTTGTGGGCGGCCAGCACGGTCACGAGGTTGTGCCGCGCCTTGTCGGCTCGGTGTTCCTTGGCGTAGGAGAGCAGGTCGTTGTCCCACCCGACGAGGTCGCAGGCCAGGTCCGAGAGTGCGCGTACGTCGGGGTGGTACCAGTCCTCGGTCTCGATCCGATAGCCACCGCCGATGTCGATGAGCGCGAAGCAGGTGTACGTGGCGCCGGTGGTGCGGCGCATCAGAAGGTAGTCCGCGGGGGTCGGGATCAGATCGGCTTCACGGTTCGCGGCCTCCCAGATCTGGGCGAACAGGTATTCCTTCACCGCACTTCGCCAGCGTTCCACCTGTTCGGGAGTGGCCATGGCGGAGATCCGGTCCAGCAGTCCCCTGAGGGCGAGGCCGAACGGATCGCCGGGCTCCGGAGAACGGTCCTCGTCGAGGCTCTCCAGGAGCGACGGCAGAGCGCGGGCCACGGCGGCGGCCCGGTGCCCTGTGAGCTCGCTCTCGCAGAACCCGTCGTCGAAGGCCCAGAGCCAGAAGTACCAGTCGGTGACCAACCGGAGACTGGCGCGCGGCACCATGGGGTTGGTGCGCGCGGGGAGGTCGCCGAGTTCGGAGCGCCTGAAGTGCTCGGCGGTCTCGGCGTTGGGGAGCATGTTGGAGGCGACCAGCCATGCGTGGCTTTCCGAGCCGACCTCCGCGACATGCACGTTGATCTCACTGGGGAACGGGCATGGCAGCGGTGGGATGTGGAGGGGTCGCCTGCTGAAGGGGTGCGCAGAAGTAGCCACGCCATCCAGCATGACGATGGACCGCTAAAAAGGCCACAGTTAACAACCTTTACCCCTTTCTTGCATATTTCACACTATGCACCACTTTGTGTGAACAAGCGCAGAAACTGGTCATTCGCGAATATTCGCGCGGCGTCCAGAGCGGAGGGCTGACCGGCGCGCGGATCGGCGCCCGCATCGAGCAGCGCTCTGACCACGGCTGACTCCTTCTTGAAACCGGCACCCGCGAGCGGTGTCTGGCCGCGGTCGTTGGGGCGGTTCGGGTCGGCGCCGCTTGCGACGAGCATCGTGACGGTCTCGGCGTGACCGTAGTAAGCCGCCGGCATCAGCAAAGTGTCACCTTTGCCGTTCGTCAGGTCGGCCGGAACCCCAGCCTCGACGTACGCCCGCAGCGTCTCGGTGTCGCCCGCTCTGGCCAGGTCGAACAGCTTCGTGGCGAACGCCTGCAGCTCGGGGTCCTCGTCCATACGGCCCAGTCTGCCTCGATAGGGTGCCGTGCACGGAATCGTTCTGTCCCGCCGTAGGTTCTGGAGAGAGTACCTAGGGAAAGGCTGTCCAACCGTGTTCGACCCGAAGGATCTCTACAAGCTCGCAGACGACGCGCCCGAGCTGCCCGATCCGGTGTTGCTATACCACTTCGACGGTTTTGTCGACGCTGGTGGTGCCGGACGTCTTGCGCTGGGCCACCTGCTGGCCGAGCTTGAGCACCGGGTCGTGGCGACGTTCGACGTCGACCGTCTGCTCGACTACCGGTCGCGGCGGCCCATCATGACCTTCGACACCGACCGCTGGGTCGAGTGTGAGAGCCCCGAGCTGGCCGTTCACGCGGCCGAAGACGCGACGGGGACCCAGTTCCTGGTGATGAGCGGGCCCGAGCCCGACCGGGAGTGGGAGCTGTTCACCAGGGCGGTGGCCGATCTGGTGGCGCGGCTGAAGGTGAGCAAGCTGGTGACCGCCCACGGCATCCCGATGGCGGTCCCGCACACCCGCCCGCTCGGCGTCACGATGCACGCCAGCCGGCCCGAGTTGATCAACGCGCAGACGAGCGCGTTCGGGCGTGTCCAGGTGCCCGGCAGTGTCGCGGCGCTGCTGGAGCTGCGGCTGGGCGCGCAGGGCAACGACGCGGTGGGATACGCGGTGCACGTGCCGCACTATCTGTCGCAGGCCGAATATCCGACCGCCGCCGTGACCGCGCTGGAGGCCGTGACGAAGGGGACGGGGCTGGTGTTCCCGACGGAGTCGCTGCGCGAGGCGGCCCGCCGTACGAACACCGAGATCGAGGAGCAGATCCAGGCCTCGGCCGAGCTGTCCACCGCCATCAAGGGGCTGGAGCAGCAGTACGACGCCTTCGCGGAGGGCAGCGAGCGGGAGAACCTCATCGCCGAGT
Organism: Nonomuraea mesophila; assembly: GCF_004352805.1. Taxonomy (NCBI): domain Bacteria; kingdom Bacillati; phylum Actinomycetota; class Actinomycetes; order Streptosporangiales; family Streptosporangiaceae; genus Nonomuraea; species Nonomuraea mesophila. Next base: position 5,378 of record NZ_SMLD01000130.1, on the reverse strand, counting down.
CGACGCCCATGCCCACGGGCGACGAGCTCGCCGCCCAGTTCGAGCGGTTCCTGGCCGAGCGCGACGACGAGTGATCCGCGCCCGCGGCGATACGCTGAGGTGATGAGCGACATCCGGGTCGGGCTGGTCGGCTACGGCACCGCCGGGGCCTTCTTCCACGCCCCGCTGATCCACGCCACGCCCGGCCTGGCGCTGACGGCCGTCGTCACGCGCGACCCCGGCCGGCAGGCGGAGGTGTCCGCGAAGTACGGCGCGGCCGCGGTGGGCGACGTCGACGCGTTGTGGGACCTGTGCGACCTGGTGGTGGTCGCCTCCCCCAACAGGACCCACGTGTCCACGGCCGGCGCGGCCCTCACCCGCGGCCTGCCCGTCGTCGTCGACAAGCCGCTATCCAGGACCGCCGAGGAGGGCCGCGAGCTCGTACGCCTGGCCAAGGAGCGCGGCCTCATGCTGACCGTGTTCCACAACCGCCGCTGGGACGGCGACTATCTGACCGTGTGCCGGCTGGCCCGAGAAGGACGGCTGGGCGAGGTGCTGCGGTTCGAGTCGAGGTTCGAGCGGTGGCGACCGCGGCCCAAGGGCGGCTGGCGGGAGACCGGCGGGCCCGAGGAGGTGGGAGGTCTCCTCTACGACCTGGGCAGCCACCTCATCGACCAGGCCCTGCACCTGCTCGGCCCGGCCACGCAGGTCTACTGCGAGAGCGACGTCAGGCGGGCGGGGGTGGCCGCCGACGACGACACGTTCGTGGCGCTGGCCCATGCGGGCGGCGCCCGTTCGCATCTCTGGATGAGCTCGATGGCCGCCAGGCTCGGGCCCCGGTTCCGGGTGCTGGGGTCGGCGGGCGCCTTCGTGAAGTACGGGATGGACGTCCAGGAGGAGCGGCTGCGGGCCGGGGCCGCGCCCGGCACGCCCGGGTTCGGGGACGACGAGGAGTCACGCTGGGGGCAGCTCGGCACCGAGGACGACCACCGCACCGTGCTCACCGAGCCGGGCGCCTATCTCGACTTCTACCGGGGTGTGGAGGCGGCGCTGCGCGAGGGCACGGCGCCGCCCGTCGACCCGGAGAGCGCGGTCGGCACGCTGGCCGTCATCGAGGCGGCCCGCCTGTCGGCCACGCAGGCAATCGTCGTCCACCTGAGCTGATGGCGGAGGCTCGCCGTCCCCTGAGCCGGACGCCCGGGGCTCGCCGCCCCCTGAACCGGCGGGTGCAGGGGATCGGCGGCCGTCAGGGCTTTGAGCGGCCGGCGTTGTCAGTCGCGTAGGCGGGAGCGCATGGCCTCGGTGTCGGTGCCGGTCCAGCCGTGCGCGGCCAGCCACTCGAGCGGCCCGCCGAAACGGTCGTCGAGCACGCCCAGGAACTGCTCGATGTATCCGGCCCGCGGCATGTGGTCGTCGGCGGGGCGCGAGTCGAGGTCATCTCGGTAGGTGTCGCTGCCGCGCAGCCGCTTGAGTATGAGCTCGAGCCGCTCCCCCGTGGCCACGTAGTCCTCGACGATCGCCTCCCTGGTCGCTCCCGCCACCTCCAGGGCGAGCGCCGACAGCACACCCGTACGGTCCTTGCCCGCCGCGCAGTGCACCAGTGACGCGCCGTCGTCGAGCGCCATCGCGCGCAGCGCGGCCACCACGGCGTCGGGCCGGTCACGCAGGTAGCCGAAGTAGAAGCCGGTCACCCGCAGTTCCTCGTCCAGCCCGCGCTCCGCCCACGGCAGCACCCGCTCCCCGTCAATGGCGTCGGCCTCGACGTCGGTGTGCCGGCCTCCCTCGGCGAACAGGGTCAGATGGTGGTGCCGCACCTCGGTCACCCGCGTCAGTGGCCCGGGGCCCTCCAGCGACACCTCCGCGTTCGAGCGGAGATCCACGACATGGCGCAGGCCCAGCTCGTCGACCAGCAGCGTCACGTCGCCGGACGTGAGCCCCTGCAGGTTGTCGGCACGGAAGATCCTGCCGCGACGGGTGCGCCCGCCGTCACGGGTGGGCAGTCCGCCCAGGTCACGCGCGTTGACCGCGCCTTCCAGGTCTATCCACCTCGTCATCTCATCCATTATCGCGACCCTATATGTCCACCATGGTGAGCAGAATCGCGGTTCATAACGCAGCATGAACATGTGACACCTCCGCCCTTTGAAGGGAGCGGCTTCTCGCTGAACCGCTTCCGCAGCCCGACGAAGGGCAGGCCCTGCCCTGAGGATGTTGGTCGCCGCGTCGACGTCGGCGTGCGCCGTGCGGCCGCACGCCGTGCGGGCGAACTCGGCTCGGGTGACGCGGATCTGCCGTGCGCAGCGCCCGCGGCGCGAGCCGGAGGGCGCGGCAGGATCGTGCGCGACCTGCGCAGCCCACCTCCCACGCTCGGTGACGACAACGCCACGGTATCGGCCGGCACCGACGAAACGGAGGGACATCTGTGATGCGCAGACCTGGCAGGGTAGGGCACACTCGGGATTCGGCGGCCCTCCTGCTTGCAAGCACCCCATCGCCTCAAGGCGACGGTCCGCCGCCGCTCAGGAGGACCTGATGGATCCACGCGCTCTGCCCCCACGGTTGGTGATCGACCCGACGCTGCCCCCGGTGATCTCGCACGAGCTGCGGTCGAGCCAGCACCTTCTCCGGGTGGCTCGATCCGGCCGGCTGCCCGACACGCGCCATTCCGCCCTGATCTTCCTGCTGCCCGGCCTGCTGCTGGCGCTCTCCCTGCTGACCAGAACACCGTTGTTGTTCCTGGCGGGCACGGGCGTGGGGATGATCGTGTTGTTCCGCTGGATGGCCCAGGACACCTACAACAGATCGACCAGGCGGAAGCTCCGCGCCGCCCAGGCCCACGCCGACCGCTACGTCCTGCCGGAGGACCTCGACCATCCCTGCCAGATGTTGCTGCGCAGGGCGCAGAACGCCGCCGAGACCGTCCTCGGTTCCCGGGTGCACGCGGCGGGTCTGATCGACACGATCGACAACCAGGTGTCGCTGCCGGAGGAGATCTGGCAGATCGCGCACCGGCTGCGGCGGCTGTCGGCCATGCACGCCGAGCAGGGCAGGATCATCCCCCGCGAGCTGCCGGCCGGCATGGAGGACGCGTTCAGGCCCTACACCAAGGCGCTGGACGCCGCGTGGACGTCCCTCGCGCGGCGCGTACGCCACCTGGAGAAGTACGCCAAGCAGGTACGCAAGGCCGACAAGGCGTACTCCGCCCACCGGCGGCTGGAGGCGCTGGCCGCCAGAACCCCCGAATACCAGGCGCTGATCGCCGACACCGTGCGTGACGAGATGGCGTACGAGCGCATCAGGGAGCTGACCGACCATGCGGCGCACGTACGCAAGATGTTCGAGGAGAGCATCCTGCAGGCGAGGCAGGCGGCGGGCGAGCTGATCAGGACCCCGCTCACCTGAGCCGAGCCTGAGCCGAGCCTGAGCCGAGCGGATGGGGTACGGCCCGCGCCGGCCGCACCCCGTCGTTGACCTACAGGCCGATCACGTGACAGGTGGCCGTCATCTTCTTGGCGGGGTCGCTCTCCGAGGTGGCGGTGAGCTTGACCCTGGCCAGCCGGGCGCCGCCGGAGTCGCGGACGGCGTTCACGGTGACGAGCTCGTGCTTGCCGAACGCGACGGAGGCCAGGGCGTTCGGCAGCTGGGCGGTCCAGCCCTTGCCCTGCACCTCGGCCTTGAGCCGGTAGACGTCGGCGTTCAGGTAGGCGCTGACGTCCTCGGGGTGCTGCCCCTGCGCGGGGGCGGCCCTGCCGGTGTTGAACAGCGGGAACTTGCAGGTGGACAGGTTCTTGCCGGTGGGGATGCCGGCGGCGGGCAGCACCTTGACGCCGCGCCGCTGCGGGCCTGAGCCGTCGAGCGAGCGGATGGCGACCGTGTACGACAGGATGCCGTCGCGGCGGCGTTTGAGGTCGGTGACGTAGAAGTGCAGCCGGTTGGCCTCGTCGACGTACTCGTACTCGCTGCCGGAGTCGGTGCCGGCGTGGAAGAGGGCGTCGGAGAGCTGGCGGTAGTCGCCGATCGTGATGGGCACCTTGGTGCCGTCGGGCATGACGTAGTCGGTCATGCCGATGTCCTGCGGGTTGGCGTCGATCACCCACTCGAACGGCGCCCGGTCCTCGTTCTTGGTCTTGGCCAGCAGGACGCCTGAGTCGGGGGTGAAGGAGTCGGAGCCCATGCGGTCCACGACCTCGACCGTGTAGTTCTCGTACCCGCCGCCGTCGCAGAGAGGGTCGGTGCGCGCGTCGCAGGCCGGGCTCCTGTCACCGGTGTCGAAGGAGATGTTGACGCCCGACAGCTCCTTCTTGCCCGGCTGTACCGCGCGGGCCAGCACGTCGGCGGTGACCATGCCGGACTCGTCGAGCGCCTCGCGTGACAGGCGCAGGACGTTCCGCTCGTCGATCATCTCCAGCTTGATCTTGTTGCGGAGCATGTGCTGGGCGCCCATGGACGCGCCGGCGGTCGGCGGGATCAGCCAGCGCGAGTGCGGGCCGCCGGGGCCGTTGAAGCTGCCGCGGCTGAGCATCTCCCACACGCCCGTGTACGACCTGCGCGGCGGCACGCCGTACGGGTTGTTGTAGTTGTCGGCGATGCCCATGATATGGCTGAGCTCGTGGGCGTAGACGGCCATGCCTGAGCTCTCGGCCTGCACCGAGTCGATGCCGAAGCGGGCGTTGGGCCAGAAGGTGGAGCCGGCCTGCCACGAGGTCCAGTCGACGTAGCGGGTGTCGACCCAGTTGGGCAGCGCGGCGTCCGGCGGCCCCCACTCGTCGGGCACATCCTCCTTTGTCGGGAATTTCATCATCCCGAACTCCTGCCAGGTGGACGACTCGTCCTGGCCGGCGCTCAGGTAGAAGACGAAGTCGAACTGCTCGGCCGTCTCCTGGCCGACGTCGGCGAACCAGGCGGCGTTGCCCTCGGTGCGCAGGTTCCTGTTGCACGAGTCGCCCGCGGGGCACCCGTTGCCGCCCTGGAACTCCATGGCGTACTCGTGGTCCTTGCCCGACATCAGGTAGGGCCCGAACCCGGTCAGCTCCACGCCGTACCTGCCGCCCGAGTCCTCCATCCAGTACTCGTGGATGGTGTGTCCCTTGTTGAGCTTGTTCGGGGTGTTGAGGAAGTCCCGGTAGAACGTGGCCACCTCGTCACGGGGGATGGCGTGGGCCTCGGCGCTCGGGTTCCCGAAGATCGTCGAGCCTTGGGGCTGTGTCGCCACGAACGGCTGGTTGGGGTAGTCGAGCAGCACGAGCGCGCCCTTGAAGGTGCGCTTCGACCCCTTGGCGGAGGGATCGGCCCAGTTGGTGCCGGGCGGCTTCTTGTAGTCCTCCCACGTCATGTGGTCGGGGTTCGTCCAGTTCTGCGGGTCGATGGGCTTGATGCCGCCGGGCGGGCGGGTGTGCAGG
>NZ_SMLD01000012.1:0-109426 GCF_004352805.1 Nonomuraea mesophila | reverse complement strand
GGTTGTGATGGGCGTGGTTGTGGTGATCAACCCATCTACCAGGAGCTCTGCTGCGTCATGGGGCTAACCTCGGACTTGCGATCATGCTGTGACCAGGGCACTCGATGCGGAGCCTGAAATAGGTTCAATGCAACGTATCGTTGCCTTTAGTCTCAGTGTCAACGCATCAATTTATTGGTCTTGACCTGGGTTGCAGCGCATCAATTGATTGACGGAATTTCTGAACGCAACGTAGCTTTCAATCATGTCAAACGCGAACTATCGCGTGGAACCGGTCACTTTGTCCCTGGACCGCGCACCCGCGTGCCCCTTCGATCCCGCCCCTTCGCTCACCGCCCTGCGCGCAGAGCAGCCGATCTCCCGCCTGGCCGCACCCGAGGGCGCGCCCGGCGTCTGGATGATCACCGGATACGACCTGATCCGCCAGATCCTCGCCGATCCACGGTTCAGCTCTCGCTACGAAACCCACTACCACCCCCTGGCGGGCGGCCGCCTGCCGCCCGCCCCTGTCGGCGACCTGACCGGCATGGACGCACCCAAGCACACCCGCTTCCGCAAACTGCTGGCGGGCAAGTTCACCGTCCGCAGGATGAACCTGCTCACTGAGCGGGTCGCCGAGATCACCCGTGAGCGGCTCGACGCGATGGAGCGGCAGGGGCCGCCCGCCGACCTCGTCGAGGTCTTCGCGCAGCCGGTACCAGCGCTGATGATCTGCGAGCTGCTCGGCGTGCCGTACGAGGACCGCGACCAATTCCAGAGCTCCACCCGGACTCTGTCCGACCCCGAGACCGCTGAGGCGCAGTACGCCACCTTCGTCGAGCTCGGCACCTACCTGCGGGAACTCGCGCTCGCCAAGCGCGAGCAGCCGACCGACGACCTGCTCAGCGACCTGGCCACCGGCGGCGACCTGACCGACGAGGAGCTCGGCGGCGTGGCCGCGTTCCTGCTCGGAGCCGGGCTCGACACCACCGCCAATATGCTCGCACTCGGCACGTTCGCCCTGCTGCGCAACCCGGCCCAGCTCACCGCCCTGCGCGACGACCCCGACCATGCTGTCGGCGCCGTGGAGGAGCTGCTGCGTTACCTGTCCGTCGCCGCCACCGGGATGCGCGGCGTACTCGAGGACGTGGAGCTCGGCGGCAGGCGGCTCAAGGCGGGCGACACGGTCATCCTCGCGATCAACGCCGCCAACAGGGACCCGGCCAGGTTCCCCGATCCCGACGTACTCGATCTGCGCCGCTCGGCCGCCGAGCATCTGGCCTTCGGCCACGGCGTCCATCAGTGCCTCGGTCAGCAGCTGGCCCGCATCGAGATGCGGGTCGCGTTTCCCGCGCTGCTCACCCGCTTCCCGACGCTGCGGCTCGCCGTACCGGCTGGAGAGCTTTCGCTGCGCACCGACCCCTCGCAGGTGTACGGCGTGCACAGCCTGCCCGTCACTTGGGATCGGGGGTGAACGCGATGCGGACCTTCGTCTCGGTGGCGGGGCTGCGTAAGTCCTACGGCGCTTACCGCGTCCTGGACAGCGTCGACCTGTCCATCCCGCAGGGCACCGTCTTCTCGCTGCTCGGCCCGAACGGCGCGGGCAAGACCACCATGGTCCAGATCCTGTCCACCCTGGTCAAGGCCGACGCCGGCGAGATCCGCGTCGCCGGGCACGACCTGGCCACGGAACCCGACAAGGTGCGGGCGGCGATCGGCGTCACCGGCCAGTTCTCCGCTGTCGACAGCTTCCTCACCGGCGAGGAGAACCTGCGCCTTATGGCCGACCTGCTCCACCTCGGCCGCGCCCGCGGACGCGAGCGCGCCCGCGAACTGCTGGAACGCTTCGACCTCACCGACGCCGCGCGCAAGCCCGCGGCCACCTACTCCGGCGGCATGCGCCGCCGACTCGCCCTCGCCATGACCCTCGTCGGCACTCCCAAGCTCATCTTCCTCGACGAGCCGACCACCGGCCTGGACCCGCGCAGCCGCCGCACCATGTGGCAGATCGTCCGCGACCTCGTCCAGCAGGACGGCGTGACCATCTTCCTGACCACCCAATACCTGGACGAGGCCGACGAACTCGCCGACCGCATCGCGCTGCTCAGCCAGGGCCGGCTGGTGGCCGAGGGCACCCCTGCGGAACTCAAACGCATGGTCCCCGGCGGACACGTCGTCGTACGCTTCGCCGACTCCGACGGTTACCTCAGGGCGGCCTCCCACCTGAGGGCCACCTCGCTCGACGAGGAGTCCCGCACGGTGCAGATCCCCGACACCGGCGTCAGCACACTGCGTCAACTCCTGGAATGGTTCGATGCACAGGCCATCGACATCGCTGAACTGTCGGTGCACACACCCGACCTCGACGACGTCTTCCTCGCCCTGACCGAGGAGTCCTCCCGATGAGAGCGATCACCGACTCGGCGACGATGCTGCGCCGCCAGATCAGGCACCTCTGGCGTTACCCCACACTGATCCTCACCTACGCGGGCATCCCGGTGGTGCTCCTGCTGCTGTTCGTCTATGTCCTCGGCGGCATCATGGGCGCCGGGATCGGCGGCGACCGCGCCGCCTACGCCGCTTACATCACCCCCGGCATCATGATCATGACGATCGCGAGCGCCGCGCAGGGAACAGCGATCTCGGTGGCCGTGGACATGACCGAGGGCATCATCGCCAGGTTCAAGACCATGGCCATCGCCCGCGTCTCCGTCCTCACCGGGCACGTGCTCGGCGCGCTGATCCAAAACTTCATCGCGATCACTGCGGTGACGCTGACGGCCCTGCTGATCGGCTTCCGCCCCACCGCCTCCGCACTGGACTGGCTCGGGGTAATCGGCGTGCTGGCGATGTTCACCTTCGCCATCACCTGGCTGTCAGCCGCGCTGGGCATGGTCACCAAGAACGTGGCCACGGCCAGCAACCTGCCGATGCCGCTGATGCTGCTGCCCTTCCTGGGCAGCGGCGTAGTCCCTGCGGAGTCGATGCCGGGCCCGCTGCGCTGGTTCGCCGAGCACCAGCCGTTCACGCCGGTCATCGAAACCCTGCGCGCGCTGCTGGCCGGGCAGCCCGCGGCATCCAGCTTCGCGGCGGCGGCACTCTGGAGCGTGGTCATCGCACTGGGCGGGTACCTGTGGGCACGCAGGCTCTACAACCGGTGAGGGCGCGCTGCTGATCCGCGAGGTGGCCCGCCGGTGACGGCTGGGGTGGCCGGGGATCATCCTGCTCGGGCTCGCCTATGCCGTGATCGAGGAGGGCCTGCTCACCCGGTCGCTGTTCGATCCCGACTATGTCGGGCTGCGGGTGCTCGACTACGGGTTCATCCCGGCGCTGGGCATCGGCGCCTACTGGACCGTGTTCGTCCTGGCCATCCATGGGGTGTGGAGCATCGCGGTGCCGATCTCGATGGTAGAGGCGGGCTCACGCGGCCGGACACGCCCTGGCCCGGCAAGGTGGGCCTCACCGTGTCAGCCGTCCTGTTCCTGCTGGGCGGCGCGGTGCCCCCCTCATCCCTGCCACGCCGGCCAGCCCGTGGACCGTCTTCGCGATCACCATCGTGGCCGGGCTGGCGTTCTGGCTCCCCACTCTGCTCGCCATGGTGGGGATCAAGCTGGAGTCCGTCGTGCCCGCGTGGATCACGGTCGGCTTCCACCTCGCGCTCTACGCCACGATGACGCTGCTCATCCTGCGCTGGTCCCGATGCATGGGCTGGGGACCCTGGCACAGGTTCGCCCTGAGCGCTGCCGGCCTGGTCACCTACGCCTGGCACGGCTTCCTGTAGCCGCCGAGTTTCCCCGCGCCCGCGCATGTGGACCTCATCGGCAACGCGGTCTTCGCGTTGGCCGCCCTCGGGCTGCTCGCCTTTGTGCTGGTACGGCTCCGCCGCACCGCTCCGCCGACTTGATTTTCGACCTTGGCGCTTGCGAGATCGCTCCAGATTTCTTAAGCACACGCTCAGCTTGGCCTTGCCGTCGTAGGAGGTGATCGGGGGCAACACCGTGCTCCTCCTACGCCGAGACCGCCTCGTCGGGATCGAGGTGACGGTAGATCGTGGCGCGGGTGACGCCGAGCCGGTCGGCGATCTGCCGGACGGTGTAGCGGCGCTTGCCGTTCGGCAAGGAGTTCCAGCCCTCCGCGCAGTCGATCCGTACCTGGGTGCGCCAGGCAGATGACGCGCCGCCTCACCCGCAGCGCCCGCGCCAGGTCGTCCTGGGGAAAGGTTTCGTGACCGCACTGCTGCGGGTTACCGTGTCGCGGAACCCACCAAACGCGACAAGCTGATCCGCAGCCATACGGCCACGAAACCCCTTGGTGAGTGACCCTCATGGGATCTCGAACCGAGCAATGCCTGAACTGCGAGGCGCCCTTGCCCCCACCCGTCGCCCGCGGCGGCCGGCCTCGCAAGTACTGCTCCGACACCTGCCGGTGGGCCTTCTGCCGGACCCGCGCCAGACGCTGGCGCCCGCTCACCCAGCGCCACCAACGCCAGGACAACACCCGCAAACAGCGCCGCCATCTCCGCGACCAGGCCGAACACCTCGCTCAAGCAGCCGGGAAACTGGTCCTCGACCTGCACGCGGAAGATCTCGCGCCGCCCACCCAGCAGACCGGCTGGAAGCCCGGCCCCATCGCCGGCTACACCAACGCCGCGCTGCCCCTGCTCGCCCAAGCCCGCGCCGTCCTGGCCGCGGCCGTCACCGCCGACCGAACCGCTGGCGCCACCTGGGACGAGATCGCCGCCGTGCTCGACGTCAGCACCGACACCGCCGCACGCCGCTTCCACCCTTGATCCAACGCACGTCGTGGTTCGCAGGCCCTATCTCTGAGCGCGTCGGCCTCCATTACCAGCTCATCACCTCCGCCGGTCGCCGTTCACCCGGATGACTGCTCGTCCACTGGTCAGGTCAATACGGAGGGAAGACGGAGGCGCGCCGTCGGTCTCGTCGTCGCGCAGCATCAGCTCGCTCTGACGCTGCTCCAGCTCTATCCGCTTCGACCCCTGGAAAGCGGCTGCCAGTTCCTCGACCCCGGGCGCAGTCACTACACGGCCGGAGCGCTTCACCCCGGACGCCCACCGCCACAGACGCTCAAGGAACACGACGAAGATCAGCAGAAGCGCCACCAGTTCCATCCGCCCGTCCCCTCGCACTAAGCCGATATGCAAGGTCACATTACCCGCAAAACACCCCACGCGCCCGGGCCTGGCCTCCACGCTGACAGGCCCCGGCCTACGCCGTGTGACGACCGGCCGTCGTACTGCTACACCCGCGTTGCCCTGCTCGCTGAGTCGCCGTCTATCTCCGCCAGCCAAATGGCTCTGTGAGCGTATTCCTCTCCACCCGCGCCTCAAGACCCAGCGCGAAAGCCGCAGGATGTCACACAGCTCACGCTGATCAACAACAACTGGAGGGTTCAGCAACACCCTCTTACCGGCACCCCTATTCCCGCCGCTTCGGTGGACGCGCCGGGCCATCCCCGGCGAAGAATCCGCTGACCGGTTTCCTTCCGCGTCGGGTCGTATGATGGCCGTATGAGACGAAAAGGCGTCGCATTGCTGGTGATCGCCGCCGCCGCATTCGTCGTGGCTGGAGTGGTCGCGATCCTAGGGGACATGGCTCCCGAGGAGGCGGCCAGAGGCGTAGAGAACACCCGATCTCCTGAAGACATTTCGTCTTACTGGACCAGGGAGCGCATGGACGAGGCCACCGGAGGGTGAGGGAAAGCGCGTGCGAGGAGCCGCGCAGACCCCTCGCACGCGATGGCAGGCTAGTTCGCGGTCACGTCGTTGTAGATGTTGAGGGCGGCGTCACCGTGGTTGGGCGACTTGTAGACGATGCTGGTCGGGTTCTGGTCGTCATCGACGTCACGGTGGCTGTTGGCCCCGATGATGTAGCCCCATCCCCGGTCGAGCTGTAGCTCCTGGAGCCACGGACCACCGCTGGACCCGTGGAACATGTCGTTATCCATGTGCATGCGATCGTCCAAGATGCCCGCCCGGCTGACGTCGCCGAAGCAGTACCACAGATCGTCACCGGTGAAGTCGGTGCGCTGGTAGCCGTCCTCGGGGTAGCCAAAGGCGTGGATGTCGGTGAAGTCCTGGCCGTATCCGAACCGGTAGCCTTGCGAGCCGACCCAGTCCTGCAGGTTTCCGCGCTGCGACTGCGGGTTGAAGGCGATGGCCGCGACATCGTAGCTCCAGTCGCCGTCCTCATACCAGCCGTTGGCGGTGGCGGCGTAGCGCCAGGTCCACCGGCCGTGCGGTTCGAGCCCGTTGTCGGTGTCGGGGACGAACATGAAGTTGCTGTACCAGTTGGCTTCACCGCCGCCGCCGGCGTGGATGCAGTGACCGGAGGTCCAGACGGTGTTCTTGTTGTCGGCCGTGATCACGCTGCCGCTGCAGTAGCCCGGTGTGCCGTTGTTGCGAACGTAGTAGATCTTGCCGATGGTGATGGCGGGCATGCTCCCCTGGCGCTGCCAGCGCTCGGCCTGTGCCCCGGCGAGGATGCCGGCCGATGGGCCGATGGGTTGGTCGAGTTTCCTGGTCGGCCGCGAGCCCTCGGCCTCCTGGCCCGGCAGGACGTTCTGGGGCGGCTCACCCTTCTGGATGAGCGGCGGGGACGAGGGGATCGGTTCCGGCGTGGCCGCGCGGACTCGCTCCTCGGTCCAGTAGCTGAGGACCCGCTTGCCGTCGGCCTTGTTCACCACGCCCTTCGACGATGCGGCAGGCGATGGCTTTGTGGTGCTGGTGGTGGAGGTCTGGCCGGAGGCGGTCGCGCTCATCCCCGAGACGGCCAGCAACGCCAATAAGACGACGATTGCGGCGTGCCTTGAGCGTGCGCTCATAACTCTTCCCTTCAAGAAGGTGGTCGGCGAAACCACCTCATCATGGGCGCAAGTTTCCGCCACGTAAAGGGGCGAGTCAGTAGATTCCCGCCAGCCGTCAAATGATGTGGGCATATTCTGCTCGCGCCGACTCCCCAGAAGGTTCCGGTTCAGCGCATGGAAATGCCAAGCCCTGGCACATGACGCTTATCGCGCGAACTTACCGGCGTCCGCAATACCTAATTCACGGACCGCATAAATACGAAATTCAGCTGACAGCTGACTATTCCGCTCCTCCTGGTGTCATCGGCGTGGGGGGTCTCGGATGAGTACGGCGCCGTCAACACCTCGGTCAGCGGGATGAAGCCCGGTCATGAAGATCCCTTCCGGTCGGCAGGCGCAAGTCCGCACAGAGAACAGAGCCGTGGCCGGGCACAGGAATACCAGCGTTGCGGCCGGGGACGCGGTGTTGGGCTCGCCCTTGCCGTCGCCGGTGAGGTCGATGATCGAGACAGCCTCGGCGAAGCGCATCAACATCATGCTTCCGGAGCGCTTCGGTGTCCCCCACAACGACGAGACGGAAGGTTGCATCGCCCCATCCGCGCGTGCAGAAGGCCGAGCAGGAGGAGCCGTCGCGTCCACCGTGCGGATGCCGGTCTCGGTCGACACCAGCATCGATGGGGCGTGCCAGGTGTCGATGTGCGTCGACATCCGGGGTCAACGCGGCAGTGCCAGCCTTGGCTTATATAAGTCCGATCTGGTAGCTTCTGGTTCGTGTACGCGTTCGACATCCTCGGCGACCCATTACGCCGGCGCATTCTGGAGCTGCTCGCCGAGGGTGAGCAGACCTCTGGGGCGATCAGAGGGGTGATCCGGGCTGTGTTCGCACTGTCCCAGCCGGCTGTTTCCCAGCGTCTTCGGGTTGTGCGTGAGAACGGGTTCGCGTCGGTCCGGGTCGAGAGGGCTCGCCGGTTCTATGCCGTCGGCCCGACGTCGCTCAGCGAGGTTGACGTGTGGTTGGACCGGTCTCCTGGGTTCTGGGATCAGCGGCTCGATGCCCTGGGCACTGAGTTGGTCCGAGGCAGGCGTGCATCCCGGGCCTGCCGGCAGCCCAACACGGCACCGACGTCGGCAAGGCCGATCCGCCAGTGAAAGGAACATGACATGAAGGACGTGCTGGACGAACTGGCCGCTGCGCGCCGGACGATGGGAACAGCGACCCTGCCCGCCGGCGACGCGTACACGATGGAGTTGCGGCGCCGCTACGACGCGCCGGTCGACGACGTGTGGAACGCCATCACCGACCCTGAGCGGCTGGGCCGTTGGTTGAAGTCGGTCACCGGAGACCTGCGGCTCGGCGGGTCGTTCGCGTTGGACGGCGGTGAGCACGGAGAGATCCTCCGGTGCGAGCCGCCGCGTCTGCTGCGGGTGTCCTGGCTCTTCGGGCCGGACGCCGACGAGTGGCCGGGCACGAGCGAGGTCGAGGTGCGTCTGTCCCCGGGCCCTGCCCTGGACACCGAGCTTGAACTGATCCATGCAGCGGCCGTCGGGGAGCCCATGTTCCCGACCTACGGCCCGGGTGCCGGCGGTGTGGGCTGGGACCTGCATCTCCTCACCCTGGCCAAGTTCCTGGCAGACGGCGAGACCCTCGATCACGAGAAGTTCCGGACCTCGTCCACGGGGCGCGAATTCGTGCGGCGCAGCGCTGCGGCTTGGGGCGAAGCTCACCTGGCCGCCGGTGGCGATCCGGATCACGTGGCGGCCGCCGTCAAGGCCACCACCGCGTTCTACGCCCCCGAAGGGAACGCTTGATGAAGTACACCACCTCGATCGAGATCGCCCTGCCGCGCGAGAAGGTGCTCCAGATGCTCGCGGACCCGGCGCACATGCCGAAGTGGCTGCGGGGCCTGGTACTGCACGAGCCGGTGAACGGAGCGCACGGCCAGCTCGGCACCACCTCGCGAGTCGTGTTTCAGATGGGGAAGCAGAGGATGGAGGCCACCGAGACCATCACGCGCCTGGAACCTGAAGACCTGCACGCCATCCCCAGTTCTGTCGTCGTGCACTACGACCGCGAGATCGCCGGCGAGGGCATGTGGCAGGCCCAGCGCGACCGGCTGATCGCCGCCGGTCCGGACACCACGTTGTGGGAGAGCGAGAGCGAATTCCGGTTCGACGGATTGCTGATGCGGCTGGTGGGGCTTGTGATGCCTGGCTCTTTCCGCAAGCAGTCGCAGCAGCACATGGAGGACTTCAAGGCGTTCGCCGAGCACGGGACGGACGTCCGCCAAGGGGCGAACTGATCTGCCACTGCGTTGGGTCTGAGCATCATGGCTCGCGCACCCACACGGGATGGTGCCGGCTACGTCGCCATCCGACGGCGTGAGATCCGCATCGAAGCCGGTCCGGCGAGCTGGTGACCTGTGCCCTGTTCGGCCTGCGCCTGCGACCCTCACGCTCTATGACTCTGTGCCGGCCCGGCTCACACTCGCGTTTCACAATCTTGTACTGGATGTCGACGGCGGGGACCTGATGAATTGCCTTTTCCATCTCCGTCGCCGGTTGGAAGTAAAAGGCTTTGATCTCTGCTGCCAAGGAGCACGAGCGGACGTCGGGACATCAGGCCAACTCCGGCAATTCTCCAACGGCCGCTTGGGATACGTCTTGGCGTCCGTGGCACCGGGCGAAGCACTCGAGGAAGTCGACTTGTTCGCACCCGCTCAGCCTCACGAGATCGCTTCAATGGAGCAACAACGTGAAGCCATCTTCCGTTTTTATGGGTGGCGTCAGGATTCGCATAGAGCCGGGAAGGAGAAGCCCGGCCCGGAATCGTGATCGCCTGCCAGTCCCGCCCGCGCGCCAGGGCCGCCTGGGGCTCCGGCGCAGTGCCCGCAGCGCACCGAAGGCGAGTGAGTCGTTCATGGCGCTCCGGCAGAGAGTTCGTCCTCGCGAGACGACCGTTACCTCTAGTCGGCCACGGCCGGGGCAACTTCGTCTGAGCCGACCAGGCGGGCCAGCTGCCGACCCGCCGCCCATAGGGTTCTTCGCTGCGGTTGACCTGGGCCGTCACTTCGGCGCCTTCCAGGGTGCTGATGATCGTGGTCGCCACGTCCCGGGCGTCCTCGGCGCGGAGGCCTGAGTGCAGCAGCTTGTCGTGGACCAACCGCTCCCAGCTGCGCAGCGCGGCCGCGCACGCCTGCTGGATCTCGGAGTCGGTGCCCAGCGTCTCCAGCGCCGCTGTGGTGACCGGGCAGCCGTCGATCCAGCCGGACTCGCGCAATGAGTCGGCGAGCCGCCTTGCGCAGGCCTCCACGGCCGCGCTCGGGTCCTCCTCGCTGTCCAGCGCTTCGCGGAGGACGGCCGCGAATTCCTGGTCGCCGTGCTTGATGGCGGCGACCGCGACGGCTTCCTTGCCGTCCGGGAAGAAGTGGTAAACCGAGCCGAGCGTGGCCTGCGCCTCCGCGGCGTCGGCCGTGCAGGGGCGCTGAAACAGAGCGGGGTGCCCCGGCCGGAAGGGCCGGGGCACCCCACTTTTGCGTTGCCGCGTCTGACGGGTCAGCCTGTGAGCTGCTTCCGCAGGGTTTCGCCGTCGTGGACGGCCGACATGTGCAGGAACTTCCCGTCGCGGACCCGGTAGATGGCGTACTCGACGATCTCGATCGGCTTGCCGTTGGGAGCGACCCCGAGCCACTCCTTGGCAGGGGTGCCGGTGTTGATCGCGCGGACGGCGATGCTGTCGCCGTTGATGGCGAGCTCCTGGACCTCCCAGTGGAAGTCGGGGACCGCGTCGACGATGCTGTTCAACTGTGCCAGGAGGGCGTCGCGGGAGCTCGGCTCGCTGTGCATGACGATGGATTCGTGGACGAACTCGTCCATGCGGTCGAACTCTCGCGCGTTGAGTGCGTCGACGTAACGCTGGTAGAAGTCGCGCAGGTTGGTGTCGGACATGATGGTCTCCTTATCTCGGGTGAAGGTGCCGGCTCAGGCGGTGCGCAGGGCCGAGCGGAGTGCGGTGACGGCCTGGGTGATGGCGGCTTCGGCGGCCTGGGTGCCGCGCAGGGCGTTCAGCATGACGAAGTCGTGAATGATGCCCTGGTAGCGGGTGGCCGTGACGGGGACGCCGGCGGCGCGCAGCTTGTTGGCGTACGCCTCGCCCTCATCGCGCAGGACGTCGGCCTCGGCGGTGATGATCAGCGCCGGGGGCAGGCCGGTGAGCTGCTCGGCGGTGGCGCGCAACGGGGATGCGGTGATCTCGGCGCGCTGTGCGGGGTCGGTGGTGTACTGGTCCCAGAACCACTGCATGGCGTCGCGGCGCAGGAAGTAGCCCTCGGCGAACTGGTGGTAGGAGCCGGTGTCGAAGTTCGCGTCGGTGACCGGGTAGAACAGCACCTGCTGCACCAGCGGCACGTCGCCGCGTTCCTTGGCCATCAGGGTCAGGGCGGCGCTCATGTTGCCGCCCACGGAGTCACCCGCGACCGCGATGCGCGAGGCGTCCAGGTCGTTGTTCGCGCCTTCGCGGACGACCCACTGCGCGACGGTGTAGTTCTGCTCGATGGCGATGGGGTAGCGAGCCTCGGGCGAGAGGTCGTATTCGGGGAAGACGACGGCGGCGTGCACGCCGGTGGCGAGTTCGCGGACCAGGCGGTCGTGGGTGTGGGCGTTGCCGAACACCCAGCCCGCGCCGTGGATGTAGAGGATGACGGGCAGCATCCCGGTGGCGCCGGCCGGGCGGACGATGCGGGCCCTGACACTGCCGGTCGGGCCGCCGGGCACAGTGATCCACTCCTCGTCGACCTGCGGCTTGGCGATCTCACCTGACTGCACCTCATCGACCGTCTTGCGGCCCTCGACGGGGCCCAGGTCGAACAGGTACGGCGGGTTGGCGGTGGCCGCGGCGAACTCGGCGGCGGCGGTTTCCAGAACGGGGGCAGTGGTGTGATGCGACATGGCGGAACTCCTTGAACATGGGTGGGAGTGATGGGTCGGTAGGCCGCCTGCTCACGAAGCAGGGGCTGAGCCGGGAAGTCGTGTTCGGTATTCCCCGGCCGGGCACCCGGGCCCGGCGGGTGTCAGCTCTTGATGAAGTCGAGGAGGTCGGCGTTGATGGTCTCGGCATTGACGGTGCCTATGCCGTGCGACAGCCCCGGGTAGACCTTCAGGCCAGCGTTCTTGACCAGCGTGACCGCCACCTCGGCGGAGCAGGCGGTGGGAACGATCTGATCGTCGTCGCCGTGCATGATGAGCGTGGGCACGTCGATCGCCCGGAGATCGTCGGTGAAGTCGGTCTCCGAGAACGCCTTGATGCCCTCGTAGTGCGCCTGCGCGCCACCGGCCATCCCCTGACGCCACCAGTTCCAGATGACGCCCTGGGACACCTCCGCGCCCGGCCGGTTGAACCCGTAGAACGGCCCGGAGGCGAGGTCGAGGTAGAACTGGGAGCGGCCGGTGGCCACGGCCTCGCGGAAGCCGTCGAAGACCTCGATCGGCACCCCTCCCGGATTCGATGCGGTTCGGACCAGGAGCGGCGGGACCGCTGCGATGAGGACGGCCTTGGCGACCCGTCCGGCGCCGTGCCCGGCGATGTACCGGGCGACCTCTCCACCGCCGGTGGAGTGACCGACGTGGACGACGTCGCGCAGGCCGAGGTGCGCCACCACGGCAGCGGCGTCCGCCGCGTAGTGGTCCATGTCGTGCCCGTGGCCGACCTGGGCGGAGCGCCCATGTCCCCGCCGGTCGTGGGCGATGACGCGGTAGCCCCGCTGGAGGAGGAACAACAGCTGGGCGTCCCACTCGTCCGAGCTCAGCGGCCAGCCGTGGTGGAACATGATGGGCCGGCCCGAGCCCCAGTCCTTGTAGAAGATCTCGGTCCCGTCGCCGGTGGTGACGAACGGCATGGTCTGCTCCTCGTGGTCCCGCCCGAGTGCCGGGCGGCTTCGATGTCTCCACAAGAGTGGCTCGGCGACCATGCCGGCAGCCTCCGTCAGCTGACTGACATCCGACCGGCTCCGTCAGGTGACTGACACCGGCCGACGGATCTTACGTCCGACCGTGGGCAGTACTGCGGCCGTCACGCCTCGGCGGCCGGCGGCTCGGGGGGCAACGCGTCCAGAGCGTCGCGGAGTTCGGCGCGTGAGGTGATGCCCAGCTTCGGGAACACGTGGTAGAGATGGGACGACACCGTCCGCGGCGACAGGAACAGACGGGACGCGATCTGCGGGTTCGACAACCCCGACGCCGCCAGCCTGGCGACCTCCAGCTCCTGCGGGGTCAGGGCCTCCCCAGCCTTGCCCCGGGCCGTCCGCGTCATTCCGGTGGCCCGGAGTTCCGCCGCCGCCCGGGCCTCCCACGGGCGGGCCCCGAGCTCCTCGAAGAGCCTGCGGGCGGCCGTCAACTGCGCCCGGGACTCGCGGTTGAGTCCTTGACGGCGCAGCGCCTCGCCGTACGCCAGATGAACGCGGCCGACCTCGAAGGGCCACTGTTCGGCGCCCGGCAGTGCGAGGGCCTCCTCGAAGCGCTGGGTCATGTCCTCGGGAGCCGAGGTCATCGCCGTGATCGTGGTCACCGTCAGCGCCATTCGCGACGACAGGCGGCCGATGCCGGATTCGCGTATCGCTTCCGCGTGCCGTCGCGCTTCCGCGTGCCGCCCGATCCGCAAGGCGGCTTCGACGAGGTCGGGTGCGGACAACTCCACATCGGGGTTGAAGGGCGGCAGCACCCCGGGGGCACAGATCGCCGTGGCGTGCCGGTAGGCCGTCTCGAAGTCGGCGGCGCCGACGGCCGCCCGGGCCGCCGCCTGGTGGGCGTGGTTCACCAGCCGCCGCAGCCGCCTCGGCCCCGACCAGTCCCAGATGGCCCGGCAGTGCTCATGGCACCCGTCGAGGTCGCCGCGCTGCGCCGCGGCCATCGCGGAGAAGTAGTGCCCCACCTGGGCGAACAAGTGGTATCCGGTCTCCTCGCACAGCGCGATGAGTTCGGCCGCGGCCTCGGCCGACGCCTGCCACCGGCTGGCGTACATATCGTCGACGGCGACGAAGATCAGACCCGGCATGCTCGACCCCACCGCTCCGCCGTCGCGGATGACCCGGAACACCTCCTCGCGACAGCCCGGGAGCCGATCGACGTACTCCGCCACCAGGGCGGTGCGGATGACCACGTCGGCGTCGGTCTGACCCTTCAGCCGCGAGATCTCCTCGTCCAGGCGGCGCAGCATGTCGTCGGTGACGGAGCCGAGGTCATGGTGGATGCGCCCCAGCGTCGCCGCGGCGGCGGGCGACGCTTCGGGAAGCCGGCCGAGCACCTCGACCAGAGGTCGCCAGTGCTCCTCCCGGCCCGAGAACTGGGTGGCGAGCGTGACGGTGAAGAGCGCGGTCTCCAGCTCGCCGTGCGGCGGGTCGGACAGGGCAGGGGCCTGCTCGATCGCGTCCATCAGCAGCGCGTGGGCCGTGTCGGCATCCCCCTCCGTGACGAGCACCAGGAAGCCGGCGGCCGCGGCCGCCGAAAGCGACCGGGCCACCGGATCGCCCCGCACCTCGCGCATGATCTCGTGCGAGACGTCCAGGTGTCCCGCGACCCAAGCGGCGAGGTACGCGGCCCGCGACAGGCGGCGCCTGCGCTCCGCCCGGTCGGGACTCAGCTCGGCCGCCCGGCGCAGCCTCGCGACCGCGCCGTCGGCGTCGCCGCGCCGCAGGCTGCTCTCGGCCGCCGACTCGATCACCGCCGCGACCCCCTCGTCGGGCACGGTCGTGGCTCTCGCGAGGTGATCACCACGCCGCTCGGGCTGGTCCACCAGCACGTCGGCCAGCCGGCGGTGGGCGCTGCGCCGCTGCTCGCCGGTGGAGCCGTCGACCACCGCGGACCGGACCAGCGGATGCCGGAAGCGCACGGCGCGGCCGTTCTCCGCGACCATGACCAGGTGGTCGCGTTCCGCCGGGGCGAGCCCTTCGAGCCCGTCCGGCCCGCCGGCCGCCTCCAGGACGCCGATGTCGCCGGAGCCTTCGAGAGCCGCGAGCAGCAGCAGGTCGCGCGTCCGCTGCGGCAGCCGTTCGACGCGGGCGCCGAACAGGGCACGGACGTCTCGCCCCGGGCCGCTCGCCCAGCCCGCGCCAGCACCGTTGCGGTCGCCGGACACGCTGGTGGACCCGGCGAACTCGAGCAAGGCGAGGGGATTGCCCTGCGCTTCCCGCGCCACGGTGGAAAGAATGCGACGGGGCAGGTGCGCGAAGCGTCGTGACAGCAGTCGCAGCGCGTCCGCGTCGTCGAGCGGCGTGATCTCGACCTCTGTCAGGCCGGTGGCCGGGAAGGGTTCGCCGGACTCCGGTCGCCGGGCTCCGAGCAGCCCGATGCGGCGGCCGGCCAGTCTCCTGGCGACGAATCCCACCGCGGACCGGCTCGCGTGGTCGACGACATGGAGATCGTCGACGACGAGGAGCAGCGGCTGCTCCTTCGCGGCCTCATCGAACAGCGACAGTGCCGCGTTCATGACGGCGATCGGTTTCGGCGCGGGACCGGCGCCGAGACCGAGCGCGACCTCGAGGGCCTCCCGCATGGCGGGCGGCAGACGGCCGAGCTCGTCCGGCAGTGCGGCGACGAGCTGGTGGAGCCCCGCGAAGCTGATGTCCGTCTCGTACTCGACGCCGCTCCCGCGGACGACCCGGGCTCCCTTGGCGACCGCCAACTCGGCGGTCGCGTCGAGGAGCGCCGTCTTTCCCACCCCCGGCTCACCGGTGAGCAGGACGGTGGCTCCGTCCGCCGCGGTCTTGTCCAGGAACATCGCGAGCTCGGCGAGCTCGCGGTCTCGGCCGATCAGCCCGATCGGGTCGAAGCCCACGCCTATCACTGATTCTGCCCGTCCCACATCCGCTGTGTTGCTCCTCCTGCCGCACGAAGCAGTCAAACGACCAAGCCACACATATGGCCCGAAACTATCTCATCGGCGGGCGGCGTGGTCCGGGAGATCTGCCGCGAGCTGGTCGGACGCCTGGGACCGTCCGGTAAGCGATCTTGTCGTGGGCCGGAATCCTGCGCTCTTGGCAAGGTAGGCGGCTGGGCTGCGCGCGGCCGTGGGGCGCGCCCACGAGGACAAGGCCGGGCACCTGATCGCCAGTCATCCACAGCAACTCCTGCCGGGATGCGCGGAGGAGGCTCGTGTACTGGCTTACCGCCCGGTGGGCGCGAGGACGCAATGCGACGAGATACCGCTTGGACGCCCCGTCGCCTTGCCCGCCTCCCTATCGCTCGCTTCCCGGCGTCCTTCGGACGACTGCCGGTTGGCCGGCAGCGGCAGCGGTCGAACGCGCAGCCCCGGTCACCGGGCCCCCTACCGGGCCCGGTGCTCGCGAGGGCGGGGAAGACCCTGCCGGCCGACCGGACACGGATTCCCGGCAGCTCCCGGATCGGCGTCCAGGGCATGGTGGTGGCCATGGCTGCGACCGTCTTCTACGCCGCCCCCAGGGCCCGCCGCCGGCTGGTGCGTTTCATCGAGGGTTCCTACGCGGCTACCAGGGCAATACCCCGTTCTCGTCCTGGAAGGTGCCCGTCGGTCCGTCCGCGTCGAGGGTCGCCAGCCCCACGACGACCTTGGCACTCTCTTCGGGAGCCCTTCCGATCCCGAAGGCCGCGGTCATGTCCGTGGCGGTGGTGCCGGGCTCCAGCGCGTTGAATTTGATGCCCGGGTGGGCCTTGGCGTACTGGAGCGTCAGCATGGTGGCCGCGGCCTTGGACGCGGCGTAGAGAACGGCCGACAGGTGGAACTCGGGCCGGTCGGGGTTGGTTGCCGCCCAGAACGACCCGGCGCTGCTCGAAACGGTGACGACGGTGGGGTTCGAGGAATTGCGCAGCAGGGGGAGCGCCGCCTCGGTGACCCGTACGATCCCCACCGCGTTGGTGTCGAAGGCGTGCAGAGCCGAGGGGCCGTCGAGGTCGCCGAGCGGCAGGATGCCCGCGTTGTTCACCAAGACGTCGAGCCGGCCCTCGGCCGCGCCGATCGTCGCCAGCGCGTTGTTCACCGACGCGTCGTCGGTCACGTCGAGCTGAACGAATCGGGCGCCGATCGCTGCCGCTGCCTTTTCTCCCCGCTCGACGTCGCGCGCGCCGATGTAGACAACGTGGCCCAACTCCAGAAGCTGTTTGGCTGTCTCGAAACCGATGCCCTTGTTGGCCCCGGTGATCAGTGTGATGGTCATGGGTTCCCTTTCCAATTATGTGGCCCAAGCGGCCACTGGACACGCTATGCGGGGCCGTTCTTCGATCCCGAAGCCCTGTGGAGCCGGAGGCTGTGACAGAGGCCCGCGGGCACGCCGAGTTGCGTTCTGCGCGGGTCACCGGCGGCCGTCGAAGCCTTCCGAAGCTCCGGCGATCGTGACGAGGCCGGGCAGCGAGCTGGCCGACCAGCCACGAGCCGATTGGCGCGCGGCGCGGCGATGCCCGGCACGGCAGCCACGCCACCGGGCGCGGGTGCCGCGACGTGGTCCTCAGGACCGGACTCAGCCGGTCCTGAACTTGTCGGCGAGCTGGAACTCGTCCGCCTCGGGCAGGTCGTAGTGGAAGATCTCGGGGGCGTCGCGTTCGACGTGGGCCTTCCAGTAGAGGTCGGCGATCACGTCCGGCTCCGAGTTCGGCCGGCCGCTCCCGATTCTCGCACCCAGGGCGACGTGCGCGACGTGCACTCCCCGGCCGGCGACGGACTGGTTCAGTGCGAGGAGCCAGTTGCGCATGGCAGCGTTCGCGACGTTCGCGTTGGCGACCTGGGGGACGACCATCGGGCCCGATCCGGCACCGCTCGTGCCGATGATGGTGCCGGCACCACGCTCGATCATGCCGGGAAGCACCTGGCGAACAGCGGCGATCGCGCCGAAGAAGTAGGTCTCGAGCTCGGGCACAACCGCTTCGACAGTGAGATCGACCGCGGAGACGAGCGGCCGATCCGCCAGGTCGGGCAGCGTCGGAGCAGGTGAGTACTCCAGCACGTCGATGGATCCGAAGTGCTCCTCCGCAGCCGCCAGCGCCTTGCCGAGACTCGGGCGATCAGTGACGTCGACCGGGAAAGCGGCAGCCGACATCCCCGCACGCCGGAATCTGTCGACCACGGCCGCAAGTTGCGCTTCACTTCGCGCCACGAGCGCCACGTTGAAGCCGCCCTTCTCGGCGAACTTCGCACCGATGGCGAACCCGAGTTGCGGCCCGGCCCCCACGATCACAATGGTGGACACAGCTCCTCCTCCAACAGTAGATCTGCATGCCCTGGCGCCGGCCATCGCAGTGGCGGACCCGGGTCCGGCTCACCGACCGGCCAATGGCCGACCTCGCGGCGGTGTGCTTGCCACGAGCGCAGGTCCTTGTGTAGTGCGACCTGTGGACGGTTCGGCACGGCAACCTACGCTCGTTCACCTTTACGCCGCACCTCGGACGCGACACGGTCCATGTGCACCGCATCAGTCGAGCAGCGCGGTCGCCTCGACCTCGACGAGCACATCCGGCTCGAAGAGGTACTCCACGCCGATGAGGCTGGCCGGCGGCATGGGAAGCGGGAGGCCGATCTCTTCGGCGACAGCCTCTACTCCAGCCATGAAGTCGCCGATCTTCTCCGGGCTCCACTGGGTCACATAAAAGGTCAGCCGCAGCACGTCCGCGAACGAGGCGCCCGCGCCCGCCAGGCCGAGCGCGGTGTTCCGCAGTGCCTGGGCGACCTGCCCGGCAAGATCGCCGGGGGCCACCGGGGTTCCGTCGGCCCGGCGGGCCACCTGGCCGCTGACATGCACCTGCGTCGTGCCCTTGCCGACGGCCACGTGATGGTAGGGGGTGGGCTGCATCATGCCTTCCGGCGTGAAGTGCTGGACAGTCATGGCCATTTCTCCTTCACAATATAGGTATATGTAAGATATCTAGTATAAGAAGGACACTTCAACGAGACTAGGTTTCACCATGGATACCGACGGCGAACTCCGCATCGACGCCCCGCACCGCGAGCTCCTCGATCAGGTGCTCGACAAGTGGTCACTCGGTGTGCTTAACGAGCTCTGCGAACGCCCCTCCCGCTTCAACGAGCTGCGCCGGGCCATTCCCGCGGTCACGCAGAAGTCGCTGACCGCCACTCTCCGCCGGCTTGAGCGCAACGGGGTGATCGAGCGTGAGGTCGTCTCCACGAGGCCGGTGGCGATCAGGTACCGGATCACACCGCTCGGCAAGACCCTGCGGGAGCCCATCGACGTGCTGCTGGCGTGGGCCTCGGAGCACATGCCGACCATCGAACGTGCGCGCGACGCTTTCGACACGCGGGAAGAGACAACCTTCTGAGCCTTCTTCCGCGACCGGTCACGGCCAGATCTCCATGGGGCCGTCAGGCGGTGAAGCCGCCGTCGATATTCAGGCTGGAGCCAGTGATGTAGTCGGCGTCAGGCCCGGCGAGGTAGGACACGAAGGCGCCGACCTCTGCGGCGGTGCCGTAGCGGTCGGTCGCCATGACACCGAGCATGGCCTGCGCGGTGGGTCCGTCGGCGGGGTTGGCATCGGTGTCGATCGGTCCGGGCTGGATGTTGTTGATGGTGATCCGGCGTGGTGCCAGTTCACGCGCGAGGCCGCGGGTGAGGCTCGCCAGCGCGCCCTTGGTCAGTGCGTAGATCGACTGGTCGGGGAACGGCGTGCGGTCGGCGTTGATGCTGCCGATGTTGATGATCCGCCCGCCTGCGCCCATGTGAGCCAGGGATCGGCGGATCGCGACGATGGCGGACCGTACGTTGATCGTGAGCATCGCGTCGATCTCGTCCATCGTCAGGTCGGTGATCGGCGCGACGGAGGCGACGGCGGCGTTGTTCACGAGAATGTCCAGGCCGCCGAACCGCTCGACGGTCCGCGTGACGGCGGTTTCGACGTCCCGCTCGTGCATGCTGTCGGCGCGGATCGGCAACGCGGTGCCTCCCGACGCGACGACCGCGGCCGCTACGGCGTCCGCACGCTCGTGGGAGCGGGCATAGGTGAACGTCACCGCCGCGCCGTCGGCCGCCAGGCGGGCGACGATGCCGGCGCCGATTCCTCGGGATCCTCCGGTCACCAAGGCGGTCTTGCCCTTGAGTGGTTGTGCGGTCATGAGTCTTCCTCTCGGCGATGTGGTGCTGGTCAGGCATCAGTGATCACGGACGTTGCGCTCCGCTTCACCAGGTGAGGGGGCCGTAGCGGTCGATGATCCGCCCGGTTCCTGCGCTGGGGTTCTCGGTGGCCAGCGTCACGATGGCGTCGGTTCCCTCGGTCACGGTCTGGGTGCCGGTGTGGCCGTTGAGGTCGGTCGCGGTGTAGCCGGGATCGACGGCGTTGAACCGGACGTCGCCGAACGCCTTCGCGTACTGCGTGGTCAGTATCGTGACGGCGGCCTTGGAGGCCGCGTAGGCGGGAGCGATCACCTCGGACTCGACCCGTCCGGGGTCATGGGTGAGTGCGAGGGAGCCCAGGCCGCTGGTGACGTTGACGACGGCCGGAGCGTCGGAGGCGCGCAGGAGCGGCAGGAAGGCGGTGGTGACCCGCACGACGCCGGCCACGTTGGTGTCGAGCACCAGAGCGGCCTCCGCGCCGGTCAGCGCCTCGGCCGACACGCCGCCGCCGGTGATGCCGGCGTTGTTGATCAGTACGTCGATCCGGCCCTCGTTGGCCGCGACGTCGGCGGCCGCGGCCGCGACCGAGGCGTCGTCGGTGACATCGATCTGAACGAAGCGGGCACCGAGCTCCGCCGCCGCACGGCGTCCGCGATCGGCGTCGCGGGCACCGAGGAGCACGGTGTGGCCCAGCTCGGTGAGGCGGCGGGCGGCCTCGAATCCGAGGCCCTTGTTGGCGCCGGTGACGAAGGTGGTCTTAGGCATGCCCCAAGCCTTGCCGAATCGGCCGTGACCAGCTAGGGAACGGTTTTCGGTAGGACCAGCAGTACCACCGGGAGAGCACCGAAACCGGCGTGCGGCTGCCTAGGATGCAGGGGTGAAGAACGGACATATCGTCGACAATCAGCTGGGAGCGACGCTTCGGGCCTGGCGGGATCGGCTCTCGCCGGAAGCCGTGGGGCTGCCGATGGACCGGGCGCGTCGATCGCCGGGCCTGCGGCGTGAGGAGCTCGCCGAGCTGGCCGGTCTCTCCGTCGACTACCTCGTGCGGCTCGAGCAGGGCCGGGCCGTCAGCCCCTCCGAGCAGATCGTCGGCTCGCTGGCCCGCGCCCTGCAGCTCTCCGAGGACGAGCGGGACCACCTCCACCGGCTGGCCGGGTTCGGGCCGCCGCAGGACCAGCGGGTCGTCGACGACATTCCGCCGAGCATGCGACGGCTGCTGGCTCTGCTCGGCTCCACTCCGGTCGCGGTCTTCGCCGCAGACTGGAATCTGGTCTGGTGGAACGCCAGGTGGGCAGCGTTGTTCGGCGACCCCACGCGGATCGGGGCCGAGGAGCGCAACCTGGTGCGGCTGCGCTTTCCGGTCGCCTCGGACCGCGGCCGTCTGACGAGCTGGCCGGTGATCCCGGTCAACGCCGAGGCCGCCGACCGGGCCCTCGTGGCCGACCTGCGCCGGGCCGCGGCCCGCTTCCCCGACGATCCGCGCGTGTCCGAGCTGGTGGCCAGCAGGGTCGCCGGCAATCCTCGGTTCGCCGCGTTCTGGGCCGATGCCGCCGTGGGCCGGCACGCCGAGGACCGCAAGACCATCCGGCACCCCGACATCGGGGAGGTGAGCGTCGACTGTGACGTCCTGACGGACGGCGACACCGACCTCAAGGTCGTCGCCTATACGGCGGTCCCGGGCAGCGAGGACGAGTCCAAGCTCGAGCAGGCCGGCATCATCTCTGTAGCGAGGAGCGACGCATGACCACCACGATCGGCATCATCGGAGCGGGCGAGGTGGGCAGCCAGCTCGCCCGCGCAGCCGTCGCCCACGGTTACCAGGTGGTCATCGCCAATTCACGAGGACCGGAGACGCTGACGCGCCTCGTCGACGAGCTCGGACCCTCGGCCCGTGCCGCGACAGCGGCCGGCGCCGCCGAAGCGGGTGACTTCGTGATCATCGCCGTCCCCCTCAAGCTGGTCAACGACATGCCGGTGGAGCAGCTGGCCGGCAAGATCGTGCTCGACACCAACAACTACATGTCCTGGCGCGACGGCCACTTCCCTGCCATCGACTCAGGGGAGAAGACCGTGCACGAGCTGCGGCAGGAGCAGTTGCCCACCTCAAAGGTCGCCAAGGCGTTCACCCACATCCAGGCTCCGCGCCTCTTCCTGTCCGCGAGTCCCCCGGGCACGCCCGGCCGGCACGCCCTCTCGGTCTCCAGCGACCACTCCGAGGCGGTGGAGCTCGTCACACGCCTGTACGACGAGTTCGGGTTCGACACCGTCGACAACAGTCCGCTCAGCGAATCCTGGCGAAGCGGCCCGGGCCAGCCCGCCTGGGCGGCGCACGCCCACCAGACGCGCGAGCAACTCGCTGCCAACCTGGCCGGCGCACGCCGGATCACGTACCCAGTCCGAGGCTGAACCTGACCTCTGACCTTGCCAGTGCACTCGACCCGCTGATCCCGTGTTGTCGGCGGGGACGAAATTCACGAGATCGGGGCCGGCCTGGCTCGTTCGTCGCCTAGGAATGCTGGGAGACCCGCGCCCACCTCGATGCCGATCTCCCGCAAGGTCATCTGGTGGGAGATCTGGCCGACCGAGAACGGCGCCCTGGCCAAGGAGTTCATCGAGCGCGCCATCGAGGGCAACGGCGGGATCGCACCTGACGCGATCCACGCCGATCGCGGCACGTCGATGACCTCGAACACCGTCACTGGCCTGCTCGCGCAGCTCGGGATCGATCAGTCGTATTCACGGCCGCGCGTGTCCAACGACAACCCCTATTCGGAGGCGCAGTTCAAGACACTCAAATATTGCCCGGCGTTTCCCGGGAGGTTCGGCTCGATCGAAGACACCCGCATCTTCTGTGAGCAGTTCTTTGATTATTACAACAACGAGCATCGTCATTCGGGCATCGCGATGCACACTCCCGCGTCCGTGCACGACGGCACCGCCGTCAAGATCCACGCCCAGCGGATCGCCACGCTGAACGCGGCCTTGCTGGCCCGCCCCGAGCGGTTCCGCGGCCAGCGCCCTACCCGCCGTCGCTGCCTTCGCATGCTGCTCAGCCCCCGTGACCAGGCGGATCACAATCCCTTTGAAGCACAGCCGATCCGGCACGCGCGGCCGGTGGCATCCGAGGGTCGTGGGGGCTGGGGTGCACTCGGCATGAAACCGGGACCAACCCGACGACCGGTGGATGGTCACCCGCCAAACGTGTGCAGGAGCGCATAGTCGAGCTGCAGCTCGCCGACCCGGGACCGGAACTGCTCGACGAACTCACGGAGTGCGCCATTCTCGGCCTCAAGGTGGATGTTGCGCGTTATGCCGGCTGGCAGCAGTCGGAGGTCCCCATTTCGCACACCATCTCCACCGGCGGCAGTTAGCGAAGCGCGTTCAGCTCGTCGAGGGCGCGATGGCCGCGCTTGACCACCCCTGGAACGACATCGTGGCGCCCGCGACGGATGGGGACCTCGAGCATGAAGAGGATCTGTGCCGCTGCGAGCAGCGCCGCCCCCTCCCAGCCGACCAGGTCGAGGATTCTCGTCCACAGCCGCCTTCGGACACCGTCCAGCAGCGGATCCTGGAAGGTGTACCACACGAGGGTGGTGAGATCAGTCGCCCGCGTGCCGCTACCTGCGTTCCCGATATCCACGACAGCCACCACCACTCTGTCACGGACCAGGATGTTGCTGGGGGTTGAGAGATCGGCATGGACCATGTCAGGTGTCTCTCGTGGTGGTGGGACGTCGGCACACACGAGCCGCAGGCGCTCGACCAAGGCCGACACCACGGAGGAATACCCCGAGAGCCTGGCCACGGACTGGCGGAGACGCGACTGCTCCGGCGTCTCGTTGGAGTCCAGCCCGGCGACAGCCGATTCCTGGCCGGTGGCGATCAGCCAGGCGTACGACCAGTGGTCGTAGGGCTCGGAGGCTTGGCCGGCCTGCAGTTCGATGATCTCCATCAGCTGCTCAACGAGGGACGGGGTCAGCTCTGGCGCGGGAGCCGCGTCAACGAAGTCCATCAGATGCCACACATGAGTGGCTGTGGCCCCCACTCCGAGCCAGGCCGGGGTGGGATAGCCGCGCCTACGCATGTGCTCGACCACTCTCTGGGCCCGCAACGTCTCGTCCAGGTGGTGGGGGTGGGCCCTGGGCACTGCTTTGAGCACTGCATGTGCCCCTCCGGCCAGCTGGACGCGCATGGCACCCCCATTGACGCCTCCGGGTAGGCGACTGAGAAGAGTGACCTTTGCCCCGACCACGCTGGCCACGTCGTCCAGGACCTCGGCCGGCAGCTCTTCGGGATGGGTGCCCTGGTTCATTCTTGTGGAGTGTACGCCTGGCTGCGTGCAGGCCGCTGGACACTGAGCTGGCCGAGCCGTCCCGACGAAGACAGTACGCGCGTGCAAGACTCGATCGGGTTGGCCGTGCGCAGATGCCGCCAGTGTTCGGCGGGTTGTCGTGTGGGGCGCCGACCCCTCGATCGCGCCGGCGCTCGTCAGCACGGTGCGGGGCTGGTGGTGGCACTATTCGTCGGAGTGCAGCCTCTCCGGTGGAAGCGCGCACGCCGAGCCGGCGCCGGGCAGACGGTACCGGTTGTCGGCGACGAGACGATAGAGAGCGTGCGCCGCCCAGCGCATCGGCGGCAGGCGCAGGGTCAGTCCCAGCAGGCTCCATGGCGGCCCGGCGTCGATCAGCAGCTTGGCCACCGCCTGTGCTCCGCCGTACACGCCTCGCTCGCAGATCCAGAGCAGCTCGTATTGCGCCCGCTCCCGCGTCACGCCGAGGCCGGCCAGATCAGCGGACTGCCAGGGGGTGATCCGTGCCCGAATGCGCATGTGCCGCCGGACAATTTCGATGCATTTGGTACAGAATCCGCAGTCGCCGTCGAAGACGAGAACAGCTCCCATGAGATACCGCGCAATCATTCGGCGCCGGACGGGCAGCGGACTGTCGGAGGGAAGCCCTCATCGCACTGCGCCGTCGACGAACGTAACGGTCACGGGCCGTCCTGGGCCCGCTGTGATGTCGGCGGTCAGCCCGTACGGAACGCTGAACATGGGATCGGTGTGGCCGATGTCCAGGCCGCACACGACGGGTCCGCCGAATCCCGTCAACGCCCTGCTCAGCACAGGCTCCAGCACCGCCGGCCGGTTGAGTCGCCGTGCGTGCCCGAACCGGCCGAAGCCGATCGCCGAGATCTTGTTCAGTATGCCGGTTTGACGGAGTTGGGTGAGTTCGGCGTCGAGCTGGGACGGCGTGGTCTCCAGAGAGGATTCCAGGAGCAGAAGATGATCTGTCAGATCCGGCCAGTACGGCGTGCCCGCCAGGCGCAGCAGCGTCGTGAGATTCGCTGCGTACAGGGGTCCTGTCGCGCGGCCGGGGCGTAGTGCCCATGGCCCGGCGTTGGCGTGCGTCGCGCGGGGCCGGTCGTCGGCGGTGTCCCACGGCAGGAACTCGTCCGTCCAGGCCGGCGAGGCGTCGATCAGTTCGGCGGGAGCAGGGCTTGCCAGTGTTCTGTGCCAAGCCCGCATCGTGTAGTCCAGGCAGCCGCCGTACTCTCCGAACTGAGGCAGGAGCTGCGGGCCCATGACGACGCCCAGGCCCGTTCGCACCCAGATCGCGGTCAGCAACGCGGTCACGTCGCTGTAGCCGACCAACAGTTTGGGGTGGGCCACGATCAGGTCGAAGTCCAGCAGATCGAGAAGCTGGTTGGAGTTGTTTCCGCCGATCGCCGTGACGATCGCCGTCACCGACGGGTCGGCGAAGAAGTGATGGAGGTCCTCAGCGCGTTCCTCAGGCGTTCCGGCTGTGTAGTCGCCGGTGCTACAGGCGGACGGGGCGAAGCGCACCTGATAACCGTGGTCGCGTAGGAAGCCGGCGGCCCTGAGCCGGCGCCGGGGGTAGCGTGCCGCCTCGTCCGAGGAAGGCGACAACACGCCGACCGTATCGCCCGGCCGCAGCGCCGGGGGCAGGACACGTTTCACGATGCTCCCTTGGATACGACCTCGCGGGCCTCGCCGCTCTTGTCCCTGAGCAGGATCGTCGCCGACACCGCCGCGCACAGCAGCACCCCGATCCCTCCTCCGATCATCACGGGTCGCGCTCCGAACAGCTCGGCCGTCAGGCCGGCGGCGACGGCGCCGAGTGCGGCGGCCGCATGAGACAGGCTGAAGGACGTGGCCATCACGCGTCCGAGCGTCGAGTTGTCCGTCGTCCGCTGCCGATACGCGTTGGCGGCCACGTGCCAGACGAACGCCGCCACGCCGGCGCAGAAGTACGCGATATAGGCGGCGATCAGGCCATCGGCCAGACCGAAGAGGAGCCGGGCCGCACCTTGCAGCGCCACGGAGAGCACGAGGACCACCGGCGTGCCGAACGTGTGGACGAGCTTCGGCGCGAGCATTCCGCCCATGACGCTGCCCACGGCGGCGACCGTGAAGAGCATGCCGAACTGAGGGTCGCTCAGCCGCAGGTCTTCCTTGGCGTAGATGACCAGGATCGCCGCTCCCGCCATGAGCATGAAGTTGACGACCGCCGCCATGAGCATGATCTGCCGGAGCACTGGAGTGCTCAGCGTCACGCGCACTCCCTCCTTGGCCGCGGCGAGCAGCCCCTGCCCCGTGCGCGCCGGGGCGGGGGCGGGCGGGACCAGGAAGATGAGCAGCGCCGCGACCACGAACGTGAATCCGTCGATGATGAACGGCGCGGCGGCGGAGAAGGCGAACAGGAAGCCCGCCGCCGGTGAGCCGAGGACGTCCTGGCTCAGGATGCGGCCGATGTAGAACCGCGCGTTCGCCTTCTCCAGTCCTTTGTCCGGTACGGCCTGCTGGATCAGCGGGACGGACGCCGTGTCCACCACCGCCTCGAAGATCGGCAGGGTGAAGGCCAGGACGTACACGTGCCACATCTGGGCCTGCCCGGTCAACACGGCGATCACCAGCAGGCTCAGCGGCACGACGCGGGCGATGTTGGCCACGAATACGGCGAGCCGCCTGTTCACCCGATCGACCAGCACTCCGACGAACGTGCCGCCCAGAATCCAGGGAAGGGAGGAAAGAATGGCGACAAGCGAGATATCGAGCGGTTCCGAGCTGATCTGATAGGCGAGCAACGGCAGCGCGACGTAGCGCATTCCGTCGCCGAAATTAGAGATGGTCGAGGAAAGCCATAAGGGCAGGAACCCTTTTCCCATGAGCACGTTTATCCGAGGTGAGATGACGGCGGGGGCACGGGCCGGCCGGGGCCGGCGTACGACATGACACTCAAGCGGCGGCGCGGGATCCGCCACCCGCGGGGACGTCCGGCGATCATGCTGAGAGGGCGTCCCGGATCTGCTGGACGATGCTGGGCTCGAGGAAGCGGTGCCGGTCGTTCAGCTCGTCCAGCGCCTTGACGAACGGGCCCTCCTCCCGGAATTCGCAGGACACGACCATGTTGCCGCCGTGGTCCTGCCCGCTTATCCGCAGTTCCCCGGCCCGCACCACGTCGATCATGGCCGTGGCATCGCGGATCAGGGACGGCGTGGGCTCGACGACAGGGAACTCCAGTGCCCATCTGACCCCGGGCAGGAGTGCGCCGCCGGGCTCGCGCCAGGTGCCGAGCGCCATCTGGAGCAGTTCGGCATAGGTGTTGCGGTCAGAGGCCACGCTGGACAACAACGTCGTCCCCGAGACCCGGGGGTTGATCTCGATGACGTGGTAAGTGCCGTCGCGGTAGATCATCTCTACTTCGATGGCGCCCTTGACGTCGAGTTCGGCGCATGCGCGGATCAAGCGCTCGGCGAGATCCTCGAACTGCCTCTCAGCCTCCTTGCCGGGCCCGGCATAGCGCAGGGAACCGAACAGGAAAGACGGCTCGCCTCCCGTCGTGCCCTTCCACACGAGAGGCTGTACCAGATAGACGCCGTCCCGGCCGATGATCTCGACCGAGCACAGCTCGCCGTGCAGGCATCGTTCCAGCATGATGGTGCCGTCCGGCGGCCGGCCGAGATATTCCGCCAGCGCCGCACGATCGCCCAGGAAGCGGATCCCGTTGCCGAAGCTGTCCCACAACGGCTTCCCGAGCAGCGGGAAGCCGATCCCGGCCGCCCTGTCGGCAATGTGGTCACGGTAGCCGGGCATGAAAACGGTCCTGCCGTTCAGCACGTCACCGTCCACAACGAGGTCATCAGGGGCGCGAATGCCGGCGCGGCGGAGGAATGCCTTGGTGTCCGCCTTGTTCGCCAGCATGCCCGTGGTCTCCGCACCGTGCATGACGGTCGAGACACCGTCGGCGCTGAGCTCACCGGCGACGAGGGCGTCCCGTAACGCGTTCTCGTCACGCAGTGAGATCGAGATGAACGCGTCGGCTCCCCATCGCCTGATCCTCTCCGCGATCTGGCGGGGGCTCGCGTCCGCGGGGAGCTTCTCGCACGTGCCGGGAAAGTCGCCGGGTCCGCAACTCCCGTCCGTGTAGAAGAGTCTCGCTTCTGCCGCCGCCGCCCGCAGCGGCGCGTCCAGCTGCTGAATGTGAGGCGCGGCCCGCTGGATCTCGACCGAGCGGAGGAACGCCACCCGTCGCACGTCAGGCGTGGACACGTCGGCTCCCGGTCTCGGCCCTGTCGCGGATGTTCCAGAGGCTGCGCCTGATGTACGTGCGCTGCAACCAGCGGTCCTGCCCGTTGTAGCGAGCAAGGAACTGGGTACGGGCGTGCAGCCCCTTGCGGTTGTTGATCAGGAGCGCCTGACCGGGCGCGAGCCGGACCACGCTGGCCGCCTCGGGAGCCCGGCAGGCTGCCTGCAGCTGGTCGAAGGCTTCGGCTGCCTCTGCGGTGACGCATCGTACCCCGTTGGCCGCGACCGCGATCTCGGGAGCGTGGTCGGGTCCTGAGAGTATCGCGATCGGGTCTGAGTACACCTCCTTCCCGCCCGCGAACATGCGTACATATCCGCCAGGCGCGTTGAGCTGGAACAAGGGCGAGCGCAGGATCTCCACGGCGCGTGGATCGAGCACGCGCAGGACGTCGCGCGCGTCCGCGTACCACGTCTCGGCCTCGGCGGTGATGTCGGCACGCAGGCAGTTGAGCACCAGGAAGTCCGGGTTGCTGATGTCATAGCGGCCGCTCGTGTCGTGCACGATGTCGTTGTGGAAGTTGAGGAAGACCTTCGAGCCTTGGCTGGTCTGGGTGGTGGCGCCGGTCGCCGTGGGAATCACGTCGTGCACCACCCTGCCGTCCTTCTCGGTGACGAAGCCGACCGGCTCTCCGAGCAGCCCTGACAACCCGAGCAGCACACCTTCCGCGACGAACGTCGGCTTGCCGGCGCAGGGGCCGCCGTCCACCGGCGTCGGCGGGAGGTCCGGCTCGTTCGGAAGGTTGCTGACCAGCATCACGCCCGGAGTCTCGACATGGCGCCCGAAGTCGAGGACGGCCCGCAGCAGCGGCAGCGGCAGCCGGGCGAAGATCTGGTGGGTACGGGTCATGGCGTCGTCGAGGTCCGACGTCGGGTCGGGAAGGCTGAGCAGGCCCTCGAGGACGTCGTCACGGACGTCATCGGGAAGGGCCAGTTCGATCAGGCCGTTGCGCGGCCGCTGATGCTCCGTCATCGTCATGGTGCCGGCCTTTCTCATGAAGGTGGTCAGGGCTGTCGAATCGGCGCCGGTTGTAGGCGAGCATGTCGAGCAGGTCCGCGGCCGACACGCGAGTCGTGCCGTCCGGAGGGCGAGCGGCGATGGGCATGTCTCCCGTCGCGGCCCAGCGCAGGCGTCCCGCCGAGTCGATGACGGTGCGGGCCTGGTTGGCGTTGTCGGGATGAAGGCAGTAGGGGACGTCGAGCAATCCTCTGCGGAAGGCGCGGACCAGCGCGGCGCCCACCGACGAGCTCTGTTCGAGCACGGCGTCGATGAGCGCGCCCGCCTCCTGGTAGGCGTCATCGCCGTTGTCGCGGGTGTCGCCGTCGCCGGGCGTTGTGCGCCGCGCGGTCATCGCCGCCCATTCCAGGGCCTGCACGTTCTCTTTCACCGTGGGAATGCGGAAGGCTTCGGCGACGGTCTTCACGATGAGACGCTCGCAGCCTGTGAGCGCGGCCAACCGGGCGCTCTCGCCGAGCAGGGCCAGCGCTCCTTCGCGGCTCACCGGATAGAGGCCCATGAAGGTGTAGACGGTGACGTGCCAGGAGGCGCCGCCGAGCCGTTCGCCGGCCAGCCTGCGCAGGGCGGTGATGGCTTCGATGTCCTGCCGGTGGTTGGTCTGCTGGGCGTAACTGAGGGAGATGTCGCGTACCCCGTGCTGGAGGAAGAAGAGCCCCTCCAGGATGTTCAGCGCGATGAGCAGGCTCGGCGGGCAGAGCTGCCCGAGCATGCACCCGCCGAACGTCTCCAGATGGGCGGGGCCGCCCGGGCCGTCATAGGCGGCCAGGAGCTCGCACGAACGCGACCATTCCGCCACTGCCGCGGCCAGCGGCTCCCTGCTGTACGGAAGGCAGTACGAAACCGGCCCGCCCTCTGTCGCGGCGATGCCGGCGGCGAGCATCTCCCTGAAGATTTCGTACGGCCTGGCGGAGCCGTGCCGGAGCTGGACGGGAAAGACGCTCTGATCGAATTCCGCGATCAGCTCACGGGTTGTGGCAGCCCCGTGCGCCAGCAGCGGGAACCCGTTCAAGGGCGTTCCGCGCAGCAGTTCTTCTCTGGCGCGGTGCCGGTCACCGGTTCTGGTGAAGCTGTCCAGAGTGATCGTGCCGACCGTCTCGGCCCCCGCGTCGCGGACCGCCCGAAGCCCCTCCGCCATCCGCGCCGGGTCGGAGAACCCCATCCTGGACTGCACCACCAGTTCGCCACGGCCGGCCACTCGTCCGCCGAAACAACCCAGCCCTGCCAAGGGAACCCCACTTCACCCGGCAGCGGCCGTGCCGAACCGGGCCAGAAAGTATTCAAATTCCTGAACCGAACCGGCGGTGACGAAGACGCCGTCGAAGCCGAGGCGCAGCAGCGTCCTGACGTCCTTTTCCGGCACCTCACCGTTGACATTGAGAATGCCGCCGATGACCACGGGCAGCCTCCGTAACTCGGCACACTGCCGAATTCTGCGAATGTATTCGGGTGCCTCAATGGACCCATGGCCGTTGACCGTGCTCAGGACGAGCAGCTGAGGTCGTTCGGTCAGACAGCCGCTGACCAGCTCGCCGACCGGCACGCACGCACCGAGGTTTCGCACGTTGAACCCATATTCCTCGAGCAGGAGCTGGAGAAATACCAGGTTCCAGGTGTGCGAGTCCGAGGCGGTGGTGGACACTACGGCGCGAGGTCGGCTCAATTCTCTGCCCATAGTCCGGATCCACCCTCGTTCACCTTCTCACCCAAGGACTCGTGCACAATCATCGCGACGTGCCACCGGGCAAGTCCAGGGAAGGAGCCTGCGCGCGCAGGACATGGCCGGAAGACGTCAGTCACCTTTCTGTCTCAACAGCCGAGACGAAATCCGCATCGATGTCCATTTCCCGGGCCAGCCGCTCGACACCGGAAAAGTCGCGCACCAGCAAGGAACTCGCGCCTCCGCGTTTGCAGTCCTCCACGATGTCCGCCGCCTGTTCGATGCCGGCATGCCGGAGAATTCTCGGCCACGCCTCGTAATCCTGCGCGGCGAAGGCGTGCATCGCCTTGGGCAGGGCGCGTGCGAACATCCGCTGCTGGGCCGCGCTCATGCGGACGTAGAGCTCCTTGGCCACCTCCACCATCACGGAGCCGTGCGCGGCCTCGTCACGAGCGTGCAGCCGGGGCACCAGCGCGTGCATCGGCTGGATCGTCTCGTCACGGGAGAGCAACTCCAGGTAGGCGTTCACGCTGACCTCCGTCACCGTGGTCCACACCAGGGCGAGCAGGTCCCGATGCCACGCATCGGAGACCTTCTCCTGTTCGGCGAGCAGGTGCCGATAGGTCACCGCGTGCGGATAGTCAGGTTCGGGATCGAGCCGGCGCGCTTCGCGCGTGTGGTGCATCGCCATCATGTGCATGTAGGTGTGCCAGGTCTCGTCCACGTGTGCCTGCTGCACGGCCAGCTTGAGTTCCATGCGTTCGCTTCCTGGGAAAACACCGTGCACGATTTTCGCGAACGTGGGATTGGCGATGTGCTCCTCAGCGGTGATGACGCGCGCGTTGTACATCATCCAGGCGTGTGTCAGCACGGCCTGGCGCTTGTCGAAGGAGGCGTCGGCGTAGCCGGGATGCTCGGCGAAGGGAAGGAACCTTTCCGGATAGTCCGGCACGAGCGGATCGTGTTCCTGCGGAGCGGCCAGGAGGTCCATGTGGCTGCGGATGGTCGCCCGGCGCGGCCATGCCGCGGATATCCGCCGCAGCGTGGCCGGCCCGATCTCGGTCTCAGTCTCGGTCTCGGTCTCGGTCTCGGTCATCGAGTGCCCGCCTTCCTCTTCGAGAGAACCTCTTGGACGGAGTCGTCAAGGATGTCCATGCCGCGGTGCAGCGCGTCGTCGTCGATGGTCAGCGGCGGCATGATCTTCACGACCTGGCTCGCCGCGCCCGACGTCTCCAGCAGGAGACCCCGCCTGAACGCCGCCAGCGAGATCTCGGCGGCCACGGCGCCTTCCGCGAAGAACAGGCCCCTGAGCAGCCCGCGTCCACGTTCGATGCCGCTGGTCATGCCGCGCACCCGTTCGGCCAGCAACAGGCACTTCTTGTCGAGATCGGCTGTGAACTGCGGTGACGACCACAAGCCGAGGGCGGCCGAGGCGGTGACGAAGGCGAGGTTGTGCCCGCGAAACGTCCCGCTGTGTTCGCCCGGCCCGAGCAGGTCGAGGTCGGGGCGAATGAGGGTGAGCGCCAAGGGCAGCCCGTAACCGCTGATCGACTTGGCCAGGCACACGATGTCGGGGCTCAGTCCCGCCTCCTCGAAACTGAAGAAGGAGCCGGTACGGCCGCACCCTGCCTGGATGTCGTCGACGATCAGGACGATGCCCCGTTCGTGTGCCA
This sequence comes from Nonomuraea mesophila, assembly GCF_004352805.1. Taxonomy (NCBI): domain Bacteria; kingdom Bacillati; phylum Actinomycetota; class Actinomycetes; order Streptosporangiales; family Streptosporangiaceae; genus Nonomuraea; species Nonomuraea mesophila. The sequence continues at coordinate 76,593 of NZ_SMLD01000012.1, read as the reverse complement.
CCTTCTCCACCCGCCGCAGCCATTGCGGTCGCGCGACGTTCAGGCCGCCCTCGCCCTGCACCGTCTCCAGGACGATCGCCGCCGGCGGGTCGATGCCGCTGCCCGGGTCATCGAGCAGTTTTTCCAGATAGTCCACGGTGTCGACGTCCTGGCCGAGGTAGCCGTCGTACGGCAGGCGCGTGACCCGGTCGAGGGGCACGCCGGAGGCCGCTCTCTTGCCCAGGTTGCCCGCCAGGGCCAGCGCCCCGAGCGACATGCCGTGGAAACCGTTGGTGAAGGCGATGACGTTGGTGCGTCCCGTCGCCCTGCGCGCGACCTTGAGCGCGGCCTCGACCGCGTTGGCGCCGGTAGGGCCGGTGAACTGGACCCGATAGGCCAGCCCGCGTGGACGCAGGACGATGTCGTCGAGCCCGCGGAGCAGATCCGCCTTGGCCTCGGTGTGCAGATCCATCGTGTGGACAGGTCCGTCCGCCGCCAGATAGTCGAGCAGCGCCGCCTTGATCGCCGGATGGTTGTGACCGTAGTTGAGCGCTCCCGCCCCGGAGAGGAAGTCGATGTACGAGCGGCCCTCCTGGTCCCAGAGCACGTGCCCGCGTGCTCTGACGAAGACGGCGGGAAATCTCCGGCAGTAGGTTCTGACGTTGGATTCCAGTTCGTCGAAGATGGTGACCATGCCCGTCTCCTGAAAGTCAGTCGTCGTACTCGACGCAATCGGCCGCGGCGCGTTCCAGGGCGCGGATGACCGGAGGCAGTGAGGCCGGGCGATCGGTTTCGGCCCAGACGGTGAACATCCGTTCGAGGCCGCCCCGCCTCCAGTCGAGCCGCTGGCCCGTCCGCACTCCCCCGTCCACCGCCCAGACCTCCGGATGGGCACGGAACCAGGACGGCATGTGCGCCGCCCGTACGGTGACGGGCCTGAGGGGTGGCAGCACCCGGTACGCGAGAACGCACCGGTCGAAGACCGGCTCCCTCGGCTTGACGTCCTGGCCCAGGGCGATCTCCAGGGCCAGCCTGAACGGGTCGAGATCGCTGCCCCTGCGCAGCAGCCGCCCTGTCGTTCCCCCCATCCGGCCGTTGACCTCGATCACCCGCGGCCCTTCCGGGGTGAACTTGACCTCGACGTGGGAGATGCCGGTGGTGATGCCTACCGCGTGGATGGCGGTTTCCGCCGCCTCCAGCACCTGCTCGCGGTAGTCGTCCGGGAGGTTGTCCGGGATCACGAATCCGGTCTCCCTGCAGGGCGCCGTCAGCGGAAGTCTTTCCACGATCGCGAAGTGCCAGCAGCGGCCGTGGCTGACGGCGGTCTCGACCGAGCAGTAGTCGCCGAGCCACGGTGAGGAGGGGTTCCGTCCAGGGGACAACATCTCCTCCACGACCCAGGCTCCCGCCTGCGACGAGGGGTTGATCGCTCGTACGTCCGCCCAGGATGCGCAGCGGTAGACGTCCACGCTGGCCGTGCCGCGAGCGGGTTTGATGATGACGGGGAAACCGATCTCCCGTACAGCGCGCTCGAAGCCCTCCGGGCCTGGGACGGTCACCTGCCGAAGCGGCGCCGCACCGCTGCCGTTCAGCAGGGACCGTTGCCGCACCTTGTCGGTGAGTGCGCCGACGACCTCCGGCGAGTGGAAGGGCAGGCCGAGACGTTCCGCCAGCGTGGCCGTCTCGGCCAGCACGAACTCGCTGTACGTCGTGATCCCCCGCACCCGTCCGGCGAGCCGGGCGGCGATGCCCTCTTCTGAGGACTCGGCGAGGTCGTACGTTTCCGCCATCTCCTCCATGAACGCCAGTACGGACCTGGTGTGCTCCTGACGGCCGTCGGCGACGAAGACCACCTCGCACAGGCCGTCGGCGGCGTCCATGATCTCGGCGGGGCTGGCGGAGCCGAGGGCATAGACGACCAGGACGGTGGGAAGCTCCTGTGTCATGCCGGCTCCACCGCTGTGAACTCGATCGGCATGCCGGTGATGCCCAGGATGAAGTTCGAGCGCAGGCGGGTGATCTCGCCGGCCACCCGGAAACCGAGATCGCCGGAGAACAACCGCTTGAACAGGACGCTGAGCTCGATCTGGGCCACCATCGCGCCGATGCAGCGATGGATTCCCTGTCCATAGGACAGGTGACGGTTCGGCGTGCGCCGGATGTCGAAGCGGTCCGCGGCAGGAAACTGCTTCTCGTCGCGGTTGGCCGAGACGTTCCACAGCGTCACGTGATCGCCTCGGGAGAGGTCTTTCCCCTTGACGGTGACGTCCCGGGTGACCACGCGCTGGACGTACGCGTTGGTGGAGCTCCAGCGCAGCATCTCGTTGAGCGCGCTGTCCATGAGCCCCTGGTCGGCGCGTAGGAGCGCCTGCTGAGCGGGATTCTCGACGAACGCGAGCAGTCCCGTGCAGGCCGTGTACGAGGAGGTCTCGTCACCGCCCACGGCGACGTTCAGGCAGTTGTAGAGGATGTCCTCCTCCGGCCAGGGCCTGCCGTTGATCTCCGAGCCGAGCAGGATGCTCATCAGGTCGTCCCCCGGGTTCGCGCGGCGCTCGCGGACGAGATCGGCGAAGATGTCGAAGATCTCGCCCTGGATCTCGGCCAGCCTGAGCCGGTCGTCGTCGGCGGTGTCCACCAGGAGCGGGTCCTGGAACCCGATCATTTTCCTGGTCAGGCCGATGAGTTCGTGTGCCTGGGCGTAGGAGACGCCCGCTATGGTCATCAGCGCGGCCGCGGGTAGCTCCGTCGCGATCTGCGTGGCGAAGTCGCAGCCGCCGTCGGCCCGCGCGCGTGCCAGGGCCGCGTCGACCAGTTCGGCGACCTTCGCTCCGATCAGGTGCACGGTCTGTTGCGCGAACGCACGATGAATCTGCTGGCGCAGCATACGGTGCCTGGGCGGATCCGAGGCCACCAGCATGCGGCCAGCGGCCGTGTCGGCCTCGCTGCGGAAGGAGCCGCCGAGCATCGCGCCGCCCTGGGAGCTGAAAACGGCGTGGTCGTTGTAGGCGGCGGCCACGTCATCGTAGGCGGTCAGAGCCCAGAAACCGGCGCCGGCACCGGTCTGGTGCCAGTGCACGGGGTCGTGCGCCCGTAGCCAGGCGAACATGTCGTGGTGCCTGCCGCTGACGAAGTGGTCGGGGTCCAGCAGGTCGATGGTCAGCGCGTCCATGCTCAGCCCTTCCGTTCGATGCCGACGGCGGCCTCATCGATCAGCTTGGCCAGATCCCTGAGCACGGTGTTGTCGAGAATGTCGCGGAACCCGATGGATACGCCCTTGTCCTGCTGGAGCATGCGCCGGACGCGGAAGGCGAGCAGGGAGTTGCCGCCGATCTCGAAGAAGTCGTCGTTGGCTCCGATGTGCTCGACGGACAGCAGGCGCTCCCACAGGTCCGACAGATAACGTTCCGTTCCGTCCGCGGGCGGTACGTAGCCGCGCCAACGGGACTGGTGGTCATGGAGCTGCTGCTCCAGCGCCTGCCTGTCGCGTTTGCCGTGGTCGTTGGAGGGGATCTCCTGCAGCGGCAGGATGGCGCTCGGGACCATGTAGTCCGGCAGTTCTCCGGCCAGGCTCCTGCGTAGCTCCTTCGGCGGCAGGGTGTCGTCCACCACCACGAAGGCGACCAGCCGGACGCCGTCCCCGTCGCCGGCCGGCAGCACGACCACGTCCCTGACCTGGGGATGCCGTCCGATGACGCGCTCCACCTCTCCCGGCTCGACCCGGTAGCCGCGCACCTTCACCTGGTCGTCGGCACGGCCGACGAACTCGAGCAGGCCGTCCGCGCGTTCGCGGACAAGATCACCGGTCGCGTACATGCGCCCGCCGTCGCCGGCGAAAGGGTCGGGCGGGAACCGCTCGTCGGTGAGTTCGGGCTGGTCGAGATAGCCACGGCCGACCCCGGGACCGCCCACGTGGAGCTCCCCCATTTCACCCTGGGGAACCGGCCTTCCGTCGGCGTCGAGAACGTAGGTGGTGACCCCGTCCAGGGCTCGCCCGATGGGGACGGTGTCCTCGTCCGGGCCCACGTGCCGCACCCGGTACGCCGTGCAGGCGGTCGTCGCCTCGGATGGGCCGTAGAGGTTGACGAACTCCCCGGAGAACTCCCCTGCCAGCAGATCACGGCAGGTCGAGGGAAGCAGGACGTCTCCCCCGGTGTGCAGGATCCGCAACGCGGAGAAGGCGTTCCTGTCCATTCGCACGATGTGGTTCAGGGCCATCGTCGGTGCCAGCATGACGCTGATCCGCCGCCTGCGCAGCTCACGCTGCAGATCCGAATTGAGCAGCTCGGTTATCGGCGGCACCACCACGATCTCGGCCCCATAGGCGAAGCTGCACCATGTCTCGAAGCTGAAGGCGTCGAAGGAGACATTGGAGATCTGAGCGGTACGGTCGGTGGGCAGCAACGTGGGCAACCCTTTGTTCCTGGCGAAGGCGACCAGGTTGCGGTGTTCCAGCACGATCGCCTTGGGCACACCTGAAGAGCCGGAGGTGAACAATATGCAGGCCGCCGCCTCAGGAGGCACCACGGGCCCCGCGGCGGGGACATCCTCGAATGCGCCGCCGCTCTCCCATTCGAGCACGGCCTCGCCGAAATGCGTCAGCGACCGCCGCCCGCCGGGTCCCACCAGGATCAGCTTCGCACCGCTCCGGCGAATCATGAGGTCACGGCGCGCCTCCGGATATCTGAGGTCGACGGCGACGTACGCGGCTCCGGCCTTGAGCACACCGAGGATGGCGACGAAGGTGTCGACCGAACGCGGCAGGCAGATCGCCACCCGGTCCTCGGCCGCCACACCGAGCCGCCCGAGCCGCGCGGCCAGCACGCTGGAGCGTCGGTCCAGTTCCGCATAACTCAGAACCTGATCGTCATCGCTGACCGCCGGTTTCCCTGAATACGCGGCGGCCGTCTCCATGAATAACTCCACCAGATTACACAAAGCGGCACTCCTTTACTCGGGACCGAATTCAAAATTTTCCATCGAGAATGCCTTGACTGGATCGGAGATAACGACGCAGACTGCCTGTCAGGCAAATGCTCATGGAGAGAGGTCGAATGGTGTATGCGCAGCGCACGGAAATTCACTCTGATATCGAGCTGTTCCGGCGTGCGGCCGAGGAATGGTCTCGTGAGCGGCGATTCCCCCTGCTGGCCGGCCCGGAGATAAACCGTGCCGCGTACTGGCTGACCAGGAACGGCGACGTCGCCGATCTGCCCGCCGTCTCCCCCGAGCCGCGTCCCGGTGTCGTGGTCTCGTGCGGGGACGGCGCCGTCGCCGCGATCGCGGGGCTGCTGGCCCGGGCGACCGACCGCCCCCACGAGCACGTCGCGCCGTCCGAGGTGCCCCACCTGCTGACGCACCGGGCCGGCGAGCTCGTGGCGCTGGTCGGCCTGCCGGACGACATCGAGGCGATCGGAGACTGGCCGGGCCAATGGGCGCCGGCTGTCGGCGTGGTCACCGCTCGAGGTCTTCCCGCGCTGGCCGCGCTCGTCTACCGGTCGCTCATCCTGCCCGATCTGCCGACAGCCCCTGACCGGCGGCTGGTCCATCCCTCCATGCCGGGCTCCCAGGACGCCGATGTCACCAGCTACGGCGAGAAGGAACTGCTCACCGAGCGTCCCTCGCGCGTGCTCACCCTGCGGAGCCACGGCAGGGAATGTTGCGTGCACCTGCCGGACGGAGTCATCTGTGGCCGCTCGGACTCGCTCGGCACGCACCACGAGGCGCAGCCCGGCCGCCGTCTGCCCTCGTGCCTGCTTGGTGCCGGCTGCTTCCGCCTCGACCTCGATCCCGGGGACCGGATTCCGGCCCGCAGCGTCGCCGCCAGCGTGATCTATGTGCACGCCTGTGACCCCGTCGCGCCGGGAGTGAACGCGATGCCGCACTCCGTCAACGTGGCGCTGGGATTCCTCGACGGCACCGCGGTGGCCGTGGTCGGCGCCGTCGGCAGGCAGCGAGCCGATCCGGACGCCGAGAAGGTGCTGGTGGACGCGCTCAACGCGCGACTGCGGCTCGGGGAGGCGGTGGCCCTGCTCAACGAGCACGGCCAGGGAGTCGGCGGCGAGATGAGCGTCACCGGCCTGCTGGGGGACCCGGCCGTCATCGTGCGCGACGCCGCCGTCTCCGATGTCGTCGAACAGGACGCCGGCCGAGCCATGCCGGCCGCCATAGCCGTCGATCCCGCCCACATCGACGAGGCGTGCTACCTGACCGGCAGTGTGCTGCGCCCCCTCGATGTCCTTCGCTGGGCCGACGTGCCCGCGGACCCGGCCGAGCTCGCCCGGCTCGACGATGCCGCACTGCTGGTCGCGCAGGCCTGCATGCAGGCCGGTCATCCGGCCGCCGGGCAGGTGCCCACCCTGCTCAAGGAACTGGCCGACGACCTGGTGTCGGTGCAACAACGTATGCTCGACGGGCTCGCAGGCAACGCCTACAGCACCTGGTGGCAGTTCGGCGGGCCGACCCGGACCGTCTACCGGCAGGAGTCCGCCCACGCCGAACGGTGCCCTCACTGCGGGCGTCCGTCCGGCCGGAGGGTCGTCTACCGTCACCGTGTCAAGGAGGCGCTGGAACTGCGGGTGGGGCTCTGCCGGCGCTGCGGGCCCTGGCAATGGCGCATCGGCCGGGAGGAGACCGTCCGTCATCGGGCGGACATCGACCGGATCGCCTACGTGGGCGAGCCGTCCACGGTCACGATGGCACTGGAGAATCCGTCCGAGCGGACCGTCCGCGGAGCGGCGGCGTTCTGCTTCGTCAACGGAGCCTACGAACGGCAGCAGCAGCCCGCGTGCTGGCCGCTTGCCCTCGGCCCCGGCGAGCGACGAGAGGTCACCGCAGCCGTGACCGTCCAGCGTGAGGTGAACCCGGACCTGCACGAGGCGGTCTTCATGACGCTGCTGGACGGCACGCTCACCGTCCTGCCGATCTTCTTCGATGTACGACCCATGACGAGCGTGCAATGACCCAGGCATCGATGGCCCTCCGCGGAAATGGCTCCCGGACTCGGGCGCGGCCAAGTATTCGCGAGCGGTGAAGCCGCATGGAGAAATGAGCAGCTCTGCTCGTTGAGATTCTGCAAGCACGGGCCGCCCGAAACCAGATTCCCCGTGGGCCTGCCGGGGCCATGGCACCGACTCGCCATTCCGCGGCAGGCATCTCACCATCTGGACGTCGGCGGTCACCTCTCCGGGACGGCGGGAATGTCCGGTAGATGTCCGGCTGGTGTCCTGCTGTTCTCTCCCCGCCCGTGGAAAACTGAGGGCCCACCGAAACCGGCCGGCGACTCCGTTAAGCATTCGATCGGAACTCGCCCCGCAGCGATCGCCGAGCAGCGCGGGGAGGCAATATCATGAATAACACGTCTCACATCGCCACGACGGACGATCTGGCGCGCCGGCTCTATCGGATGGCGCGCATCCAGGCGGGCTGGTCGCCCATCGAGTTCGCCGGCGAAGCAGCGGTTTCCGGCCAGGAGATCGAAGAATCACTGGAACGGCTGGAACAACTCGGGCTGTTGCGTCCGTGCCGGCGATCACCGTCGGGTTACCGGGCGATGGATCCGCGCCGGGCGCTGGATCGGCTCCTTCACATGGAATTGGCGCAGATCGATCACTATCGGCGACACGTGACCAGCACACATAACGCCATCAGAATGCTCACCGAAGACTTCTCCGGCTTCGACGAGGACCGTCGCCAGGCCGTCAGGGTCGAGATCATACGCGACCCGGCGGAGGTGGACGCGTTCCTGCACGACGCGATAGCGCTGCTCCACGGGCACGAATACCTCATGTATCAGGGAGCCACGCCGTCCGTCGAACTCGTCGACGAGATGCTGCTCCGCGACTGTCACGCTCTGGGCCGCGGCATTCAGGTCAAGGCGCTGCACGTACGCCATATCGCCGAAGTGCAGCACGTCCGCGACTACCTCATCGACGTCAGGCACCGAGGCGCGGACGTTCGCCTGGCCGACTGGCTTCCCCTGCACTTGATGATCCTCGACGACGCCCTCGCTCTGATCCCGATCGATCCGGAGGGCCCCCTGGCCGGCTTCCTCGCGGTCTTCAGCAGGGAGGTCGCCCGCTCCTACCGAGCGATCTTCGATTTCTCGTGGCTCGCAGCGGTGCCACTCGACGCGGCGCAGGCCGCCGACGAGACGGTGGGCGTCGAAAAGCTCCAGCTCACCCCGCAGGAGCTCGCCATCGCACGGATGCTCGCCACAGGCACCACCAACCACGCGATCGCGCGCCATCTGGGGGTCTCCGCTCGGACACTGAGCAGGTTGATCACCACCCTGCTCGAGCGCCTGCAGGTTCAGACCCGTTTCCAGGCAGGGATGAAGATCGCCCAGCTGGATCTGCTGACGACGAACGGGATTCCTCCCGCCGAGAGCGCGGCCGGACGACGATCTCCTGGTGAGTAGCGTGCGGAGGTCCTCGACCAAGCCCGTGCTGTTCTGCGTCCCCCACGCGGGCGGCACGGCCAGTTCCTTCGCCGCCTGGCGTGACCTGCTCCACGACTGCGCCGAAATCCGTCCCGTCGAACTCGCCGGCAAGGGCGCCAGGACCGGCGAGCGGCCCTACACGAGGCTGCAGGACGCGGCGGCGGACGTCGCGGACATCGTCCAGGAAGGGGCCGCCGGCCGTCCATGGGCGATCATCGGGCACAGCCTGGGCGCGCTGATCGCTTACGAGGCCGTACGCGTGCTGGGGGCTCGCGGCCACCCACCCGCCCAGCGCCTTGTCGTCTCCGGGTGTCCCGCGCCCCGGCCGGGCTCGCGCGCGAACGACGACCCGCAGGACGACAAGGAGGTCGCGCGGCTTCTTCAGCGGCTCGACGGCATACCGCCGGAGATCTCCGACGACCCTGAAGCGGTGTCGTACTTCGCCGGCCTCGTCCGGGACGACGGCCGGCTCCTCGCCGCGTACACGCATGTGCCACCGTCCGCCCCCTTTCCGTGTCCCGTCACCGTGCTGGTGAGCACGGACGATCCGATCACCAGCGGCAAGGACCCCGCCGACTGGGAGCTGGCGGTGGCCAGGCCGGTACGCATCCGCCAGGTGACCGAGCCGGGCCACTTCTTCCCGATGAGCGATCCGCGGCAATGCGCGCGGGTGGTGCGCGACGAGTTCGGCTGGCCGCCGGCGCCCGGCGACACGGGCTCCCGGTTGTACCTGAACCTGTTGAAGAAGATCCTGACGAACGTCATCTACGAGGATCCTCCTGTCCCCAGTGAGTGGAACCACGGTCGCGCCTACGACCGGGTCGACCGGGTGGCCGGACTGGACTGGCCGAGCCGCGCCCACACGATGGTGGGGATGCGCCGCCTGGACAACGTCCAAACGTGCATCGAACGCGTACTGCGCGACGAGGTTCCAGGAGATCTCATCGAGACCGGCGTCTGGCGTGGCGGCACCACCATCTTCATGCGAGCGGTGCTGGCCGCCTGGGAGGTCCGGGACCGGGTGGTCTGGGTGGCGGACTCCTTCCAGGGCATGCCCGAACCGAAGCCGGGCTCGCACCGGGAGGATGCGCGGCTGGGCACCCACACGTTCAACGACTTCATCGGCGTGCCGCTGGACACGGTGAAGCGGAACTTCACGGCGTATGGGCTGCTCGATGAGCAGGTCAGGTTTCTGCCGGGGTGGTTCAGCGACACACTCCCCGCCGCCCCCATGGAGCGGCTGGCGGTGTTGCGACTGGACGCCGATCTGTACGAGTCCACGATGGACGCGCTCACCCACCTCTACCCGAAGCTCTCCCCCGGCGGTTTCGTCATCATCGACGACTACTTCCTCAAGGTGTGCAGGGACGCGGTGTACGACTTCCGCCGACGGCACGGCATCGACGACGAGATCAGGGACATCGACGGCTACGGCGCGTTCTGGCGTCGTGGGCCTTAGGAGAACGCCTCATGCCGATCCGTGCCGAAGTCCACGGCCCCCCGCACGATGCCGGCCGGCACCCGGCCTCATTGGCGGATGCCCTGGTGCGCGCCGCCGCGGAGGCGCCCGACCACGGCGTCGTGATAGCCGCGCCAGGCGACCGGCCCTGCACCATGATGACATATCCAGACTTGCTGCGATCAGCACGGTCTATCCTGGCCGGGCTGCGGCGCGCGGGGTGCGCCCCGGGCGAGACGGTCATCCTGTACGGCCTCGATCTGCCTGGCTATTTCCCCTCCTTGTGGGCCTGCCTGCTCGGTGGGCTGGTGCCGCTCCCCCTGGACGTCGGCGCCGACGTCACCTCGCGCCTTCGTTCGGCCGACCGCCTGACCGGCGTGAGCGACCTCCTCGGCGGCCCGCGCGTCCTGAGCTGCGCGCAGGCCATCACGGGGCTCGCCGGTGCGCGGTCCCTGCGGCTCATGGACCTCGACGACTGCCGCGGCCCGGCGGAAGACGCGCCAGAGCCCCCGCGCGTGGCGGAGGAGGACGAGGTCGCTCTGCTCATGCTCTCGTCGGGAAGCACGGGGGTGCCCAAGGTCATCCCGCTGACCCACGGAGGGCTGAACGACTTCGCGGCGGGCAACCGGCGGATGCTGGGGTGGGAACGCCAGGAGAGCACGCTCAACTGGCTTCCGCTCGACCTCAGCGCCAGCCTGCTGCTGTATCACCTGCTCCCGGTGTACGCGCAGATGACGAACGTCCACGTGCGGCCGCAGCACGTGCTCGCCCGGCCGGCGCACTGGCTCGACCTCGTCGCACGCCACCGGGCGCACCACACGTGGGCACCCGCGTTCGGCTTCCAGCTGATGCTCGCGGAGCTCGCGGACGGCGATCAGCGACCGGACTGGGACCTCTCACACGTGCGCTCGCTCGTGTGCGGCGGCGAGCAGATCACCACTCGCCTGGCCGACGGTGTCGTCGCAGCGCTGGCACCGTACGGCGTCGCTCCGGACTGCTTCGTCCCGGCCTGGGGCATGACGGAGACCTGCACCGGCATCACCTTCGGCCGCTACGGCCGGCCCGGCAGCGTGCACCGTCTGCGGCCTCCCGTCCTCAGCGGCCCGATCCTGCCGGCCGGTCCCGGCGTCCCGGACGAGGAGTGCGTCACCTTCGTCGCACTCGGCCGGCCCGCGCCAGGTGCCGGTCTCCGGGTGGTCGACGACCAGAACCAGGTGCTCAGGGAGGACGAGGTGGGGCACCTGCAGGTGCGATCCGCGCGCGTGACACCCGGCTACCTGCACAACGACGAGGCGAACGCCGTGGCGTTCGCGGGCGATGGCCATGGTCATGATCGCTGGCTGAGCACCGGCGACCTGGCCTTCATCTCGGACGGCCAGATCGTTATGGTCGGCCGGCGGCACGACGTCATCGTGCTCAACGGCGAGAAACACTCGTGCCTGCGCATCGAGGAGATCGTCGCATCCGTGGCAGGGGTCCTGGAAGGAGCGGTGGCCGCCTGCGCCGTACGCGACGAGGACATCGGCAGCGAACGGCTCGCCGTCTTCTTCGCACCCTCTCCGGGAGGCAGGTCCCCGGAGGAGATCGCCGAGGAGGTGGGACGGACCCTCATGCGCCGGCTGGGCCAGATGCCCCGGCACGTCGTTCCCCTCGCGCCCGCCGACTTCCCCAGAACGCCCGGGGGCAAGCTCCGTCGCGCCGAGCTGATCACGCGCCTGCCCACAGCCCGGCACGCGCACGCGCCGCGGCCCGGCCCTTCGACAGACCTGCACCGCCTGCTGCGCGAGGAGATCAACCGGGCGGGTGGCCAGGTCGACGCGCACGGCGCCTGCGACCACCGGCCGTTCTACGAGCTCGGGCTGACCTCGGTCTCCGTCGTACGGCTGCACGCGCGTCTGTGCCGGGCGCTCGGCGAGCGCTTCCCCGTCCATGTGCTCTTCGAGCATCCCTCCATCGCTGAGCTGGCCGCGTACCTCGGCGGGGAGAACCGCCTGCCCGGCCATGCCCCACGGCCCGGCCGCGTCGGGCCCGGCGCGCCGATCGCCGTCATCGGGGTGGGCCTGCGATTCCCCGGCGCGACCACGCCTGACGAGTTCTGGGAGAACCTGCGCGCCGGCAAGGACTGCACGACGAAGTTCGGCGATCGCCTCAGGCCGGACGCCTCCCCGGTCGTGGCCGTCGGTGGGGTCCTGGACGACGTCATGTCCTTCGACCCCCGCTTCTTCGGCATGAGCCCGCACGAGGCGGCTCTCACGCATCCCGCGCACCGGCTGTTCCTCGAATGCGCCTACCGGGCGTTGGAGTCCGCGGGATACGCCGATCGGCGCGACGGAATCCGCGTCGCGGTCTTCGCCGGTCAGGGCATGACGCTGCTCGATTACCAGTCTTCCGCCCACGGCGAGGAGGCCGGACTCGCGGATGCCATGGGGGCCGCGATCGGGCGGCAGGGCGACTTCCTCGCATCGAGAGTCTCCTACCGGCTCGGACTGTCCGGACCTGCGATCGGCGTGCAGACGGCGTGCTCCACGTCTCTGGTGGCGGTGCATCTCGCCGTCCAGGCCCTGCGCGCGGGCGAGGCGGATCTGGCGCTGGCCGGGGCCGCCGCGATCCACCTGCCCCAGGACACCGGCTATGTGCACCATCCCGAGTCGGTGCTGTCCCCGTCCGGCGTCTGCCGGCCGTTCGACGCCGCGGCGGACGGCACCGTACCGGGAAACGGGGTGGGCGTCGTCCTGCTCAAGCCTCTCGACGCGGCGCTCGCGGACAACGATCCGATCCTCGCGGTCATCAGCGGCACGGCCGTCAACAACGACGGCGCGCGCAAGGCCGGTTTCACCGCGCCCAGCGTTCAGGGCCAGGTGGACGTGATCCGTACGGCGCTGCGCCGAGCACGTTCGCGTCCCGAGGACCTGAGCTACGTGGAGGCGCACGGGACCGGGACCCCCGTGGGAGACCCCATGGAGCTCAGCGCACTGCACCAGGCACTGCGCCCGGATCCCCGAGCGGGGCGGCCCTGCGTGGTCGGCTCGGTGAAATCCAGCGTCGGACACCTCGACACCTGCTCCGGCATCGCCGGGCTGATCAAGGTGGTGCTGATGCTGCGGCATCGGCGGCTGGTGCCGACCAGGAACCTGCGGCATCCGAGTCCGGCGCTGCAGTCGGCGAAGGGCGCTCTCGTCCTGGCGGATGCGGAGTACGAGGCCCCTTGGACCCGGGAGGACGGCGCTCCGCTTCGCGCGGGGGTCAACTGCCTCGGAGTGGGAGGCACCAACGCCTTCGTGGTCGTGGAGGAACCGCCCGCGCAGCGGGCACCCGGCCTCCCGCGGTCCGAGCCCCGCCCCTGTCCCGTGCCGCTGTCGGGACGCACGGAGAAGAGTGTGGGTCAGATGGCGACCGTGCTCGCCGACTGGCTGGCCGAGCATCCCGACACTCCCGTGGCCGACGTGCTGGCCTCGCTGGCCGCTCGTCCCGGCTTCGACGTCCGGGCGGCCGTCACCGGCTCCTCCGCCTCCGAACTGGCACGGAATCTGCGTGAGAGCGCCGCCGCCGGGATCCGCACTGAGCCGCGCGACGGATCCCTCGCGTTCGTGTTCTCCGGGCAGGGCAGCGCCCGGTACGGCATGGCGTCCGGCCTCTACGCGATGCTTCCCGAGTTCCAGGCGGTCCTGCGCGAATGCGATCAGGCGTACCAGGAGTGCGCCGGCGGTGGCCTGCTGGACGCGCTCCTCGACGACGGCGCGACCAGCCCCCTTCCCCATGTCCTGGCTCAGCCCGCGCTCTTCGCCTTTCAGGCGGCTCTGACCCGCCAGTGGCGCGCGTGGGGGCTTGAGCCCGCGTACGTGTGCGGTCACAGCCTCGGCGAGATCTCCGCGCTCCACGCGGCCGGCGCGCTCACGGCGGCCGAAGGCGTGCGGTTGACCGCGCGGCGCGGCGAGCTCATCGGATCGCGGGTGAGCGCGGGCGGCATGGTCGCCGTACGCGGCGACGGCGCCGAGGTCGAGCGTGTCTCCCGGGCCGGCGGGCTGGAGATCGGCGCACGCAACGGCGGACGGGACTTCGTGCTCTCGGGGCCACCCGAGAGGCTCCGGCACGCCGAGTCACTGCTGACGGAGGCGGGACTCGACTGGTGGCTTCTGGAGACGGACCGCGCCTTCCACTCCTCCATGCTCGACACGATGGTGCCCGCGTGGGAACAGGTCGTCGCCCGGACCACGTTCGCGCCTCTCGGCACACCGCTCGTCTCGACTGTTGACGGGGCGATCCTGCCCGCAGGCGCACACCTGCCTCCTGGACATCTCGCACGGCAGATCAGACAGGCCGTACGTTTCGACCGCGCCGTCTCGTCCCTGAACACCGCCGGCTGCGAGATCTTCCTCGAGATCGGGCCCAGAGACGAGTTGAGCGCCCTGGGACGGAGAAACCTGGCTCACTGCGCCTGGATCCCGGCCCTCAAGCGCGGTGCGTCCCCGCTCGGCGGCCTGGCGTCGGCCGCGGCCGAGCTGTACCGCTCGGGCTGTGCTGTGGACTGGGGCCGGTTCGCCCCGGAGGGGGAGCGGATCGCCCTGCCCCCTCATCCCTTCGAGCGCCAGATCATTCCATATCCCGGTTCGCAGGAGACGGCGGCGATGCAGAACGAGGTTCTCGACGGTATCCGATCGATGACGGCGCTCCGGCTCGGCCTCTCCCCCGACGAGGTCAGCGCCGACAGGACGTTCGTAGCGCTGGGCGGCGACTCGTTGTCCCTCGTCTCGCTGGCCGGTCAGGTCGAGCGACGATTCGGCGTGCGCGTCGCCCTGCGAGCGTTGTTCGAGGAGGCCGACACACCACGCAAACTCGCCCACATGGTGGCCCGTGACACCCGTGGCGCGGATCCCACGCCGTCTGCACTCGTCCGGGAACGGCCTGCGACCGCGTACGCCCCTGCTCCGCCCGGCTCCGGCGACCTCTACACGGAGCAGCTCAGGCTGGCCGAGAAGATGGTCGACTCGGTCACCAGTCTCATGGCACGCCAACTCGACACGCTGGCGACCGCGCCCGCACCACCGCCACCCGCACCACCTTCACGGGCACCTTCACCGGCACCTTCACCGGCACCGCGGGAGCGCCCGCCGGTCAGCGTCTCCGGGACCTGGCCGTGTGACTTCAGCCTCTCTTTCTTCGGCGACTATCCGGACCAGGACGCGCCGGCCAAGTATCACCACATTCTCGCCGCCGCCGAGTTCGCCGATCAGAACGGATTGCACACCATCTGGATGCCGGAGCGTCACTTCCACTCCTTCGGCGGCCTGTTCCCCAGCCCTTCGGTGCTGGCCGCGGCACTGGCGGCGCGCACGACGCGGGTCCGGCTGCACGCGGGCTCCGTGGTCCTGCCCCTCCACAATCCCATCCGCGTCGCCGAAGAGTGGTCGATGGTCGACAACCTGTCGCAGGGCCGCGCGGGGCTCTGCGTGGCCTCCGGCTGGCACGCCAACGACTTCGCACTGGCGCCGGAGAACTTCGGCGACCACCGTGACCTGATGTACGACCAGCTCGCCACGGTACGCAGGCTGTGGGCGGGAGAGCAGATCCCGGTCACCTCGGGCACGGGTGAGACCATCGAGATCACGTTGTTCCCTCGCCCTGTCCAGCCCCGGCCACCCCTGTTCGCCGCCGTGGTGGGCAACCCCGCCAGTTACCGCCGCGCGGCGGAGAACGACCTGGGCATCGTCACCAATCTGATGTCGCAGAGTGTCGGGCAGCTCGCCGCCAACGTCGCTCTGTACCGGCGCACGCGGCGCGAGCTGGGGCTCGATCCCGACGGGGGACGGGTGGTCGTCCTCGTGCACACCTATCTCGGGGACGAACTCGACCAGGTCCGGCACGAGGCGGCGGGCCCCTTCAAGGCGTACCTCCGAAGCTCGTTGCACCTGCTGGGGGACCTCGCGCGGAGCATCGGGATCGACGGCGACGTCTCAACGGCGAGCGAGGACGACCTGAACTTCCTGCTCGACGAGGCGTATCGCCGCTACTGTGCCGACCGGGCGCTGGTGGGCACAGTGGACACCTGCCGGCCCATCGTGGACGCGATCGTTGCGGCGGGCGCGGACGAGATCGCCTGCTTCGTGGACTTCGGCCTGCCGGGTGACCGGATGTCGGCGGGGCTGGAGCTGCTGCCGCGGCTGCGCGCCTCAGCGCCGCCGGCGGCTCGGCCGGGCCCCGCGCGGGACATGTCGGCTCCCGCCTCTGCGGCCCAGCGCCGGCTGTGGACCGTCGAACGGATGTATCCGGATCGCCGTGACTACTGGGAGTCCAAGGGTGTGCTCCTCAAGGGAACGCTGGACGTCGTGGCCCTCCAGGGAGCGCTGGACCGGGCCGTCGCCCGCCACCCGCAGGTGAACTCCGTCTTCCGCGAGGCCGACGGCGAGGTCAGGCAGGTCTTTCACGCCCCCGCGGCACTCCCGTGCCCGCTCGTCGACATGACGGGCCGTCCCATGGAGGAGGCGTTCGCCGAGCTGGCGGGCAAAGCGCGGGCCGCGGCACCGGACCTCGGTACCGGACCGCTGCTCCTCGCCCGTCTCGCCCATCTCGGTGAGGACCGCCACCTGCTCTTCCTGTCGGCTCACCACATCGTCTTCGACTCCTTCTCCACCGGTGTCCTCATCCGGGACCTGGCGGCCTTCTACCGGGCATGGCCCGCACAGCCGGCTGATCTGCCCCAGGCCCATGAGCAGCCGGATCGCCCGGACCTCGCACCGCTCGACGGGGAGACGAGCCTCGCCTTCTGGCGCGAGGAACTGGCCGGGTGCGAGCGGCTCTCCCTCCCGGCCGACCACGCCGCGCCGGCTCGGTCACGTGGGTCCTGCACCACCTGGGAGTTTCCGGACGGGCTGGGAGGGCGCGTCGCCGAGTACGCCGTCGAAAGGGGAGCCACACCGTTCATGGTGCTGCTGAGCGCGCTCGGCGCGGTGCTCGGCCGGATGAGCGGCCAAGCCGACTTCATGCTGGGCACCGCCGTCACGAAACGTCCCGCCGGCACCGAGAACCGCGTCGGCATGTACGTCAACACGGTGGTCCTGCGCATGGACCTGACCGCCGATCCGTGCTTCGACCAGCTCGTACGACGTGTGCGCGAGCACAGCGCGAACGCCTACGAACATCAGGACGTGCCCTTCGACGACCTGGTGGCCGCCCTCAATCCCGAGCGGGTGGCAGGTGTCAACCCGCTCTTCGGCGTCATGGTCGAATACGAGAACGCGGCCGGCGTCGACTTCGACCCACCTCGCGTGAACGCCGAGCTCCTGGACCTCCCCACGGATCGTGCGCCCTTCGACCTGACCTTCTACCTGACCGGTCATGGCGACGACCTGCGCTGTGCGGTGGAGTATGACGCCGCTCTGTTCGAGGAGGCCACGGTGCTGCGCGTCCTCGACTACATGGAGCAGCTGCTCGCACGCGCGCTGGCCGGCCCTCCGGCACGGTTGTCCGAGCTGACCGCGGTGACGGGGGCGGATCGCTCTCTCCTGTCCGCCCGCCATGCTCCCGTCCGGTCCGATCCGCCCGCGTGCCTGCACCAACTCGTCGAGGAGCAGGCTCGGCACACCCCCGACGCGCCGGCGATCGCGGGCGACGAGGAGGAGATCACCTACCGGATACTGGACCAGTCGGCCAACGCCGTGGCGCATGACCTGGCGCGGCGAGGCATCGGCCGCGGCGACAGAGTGGCCGTGTGCATGGCGCCGGGTGCGCCGCTCGTGATCGCGCTGCTCGCCGTCCTCAAGTCCGGTGCCGCGTACGTCCCGCTGGACGTCTCGCTCCCCGCGTCACGGATCGAGCTCTGTCTCGCGGACAGCGGTGCCGTCCTGCTCATCGTGGACGAGGGCTTCGCGGCGACGCATCCTGACCTTGCCCGCGATCATCAGCTGTACGTCACCGGCATGGCCGGCGAGGTCCCGCTCACCACCGATCCTCCCTCCGCCCCCTGCCGTCCTGAGGACCTCGCCTACTGCATCTACACCTCAGGGTCGACCGGGCGGCCCAAGGCGGTTCTGGTCCCGCATCGCGGGCCCGTCAACCTGGTGCGCTGGCAGCTCTGTCACCATCAGCCGCTGCGCACGCTGCAGTGGACCTCGCCGGGGTTCGACGTCAGCGTGCAGGAGATCTTCGCGACTCTCGCCTCAGGCGGCACTCTGGTCGTCGTGTCCGAAGGCACCCGGCGAGACGCCGAGGCGCTGGGCGCGGCGATGAACCGGCACGGCGTGCAACGGCTGCATCTGCCGGTCACCCCGCTGAAATATCTGGCGGAATGCGGCCTGAGCGTCCCCACGCTGCGCGAGATCTGGGTCGCGGGTGAGCCTCTCACCATCACGGCCGAGCTGAGGAGGTTCCTGCGGGCGCATCCAGGAGCGCGGCTCTTCAACCAGTACGGCCCGACGGAGGCCTCCGTGATCGTCACGAGTCACGAGGTCACCGACCTCGGTGATCCGCGGATCCCGATCGGCATGCCCATCGACAACGTGGCGCTGCACGTCCTGGACCCCGACGGGCAGGCGGTGCCCTTCGGAACGATCGGCGAGCTGTACATAGGCGGCCCCGCCGTGGCGTCGGGCTATCTCAACGACGCGGACGCCACGGCCGCGTGCTTCCTGCCGCGACCCGGCGCACCGGAGGAACTGCTCTACCGTACGGGTGACTTCGTCCGCTGGCGGGCCGACGGGAATCTGGAGTTCCACGGCAGGAAGGACGAGCAGGTCAAGATCCGTGGCCACCGGGTCGAGCCCGCCGAGACGCGCTGGGCGCTCGGGCAACTCGCCGACGTGCGCGACAGCGCCGTTGTGGTGCAGACGGACGCCGGCGGCGAGGCGCATCTGGTGACGTACGTCGTGCTCGAGCCGGGCGCCGTGGAGGGACCGGCTTGGAGCACGCCTCTGCGGGAGCGCCTGCGCGCCATGCTGCCGTCGTATCTGGTGCCCGACAGGTGGATTCGCGTGAACGAGCTCCCCATGAACGCCAACGGCAAGGTCGTCCTCCCCCGCCTTCCCGCGCCCGAGGCGGGCGGGGCCGGAGAAGTGCCGGCCACCCCCACGCAGAAAGCGCTCCACGAGATGTGGTGCGCGGAACTCCAGGTCTCATCGATACCGGTGACCGGTTCATTCTTCGATGCCGGCGGAAACTCGCTGAAGGCGCTGCGCGTCATCACCCTTCTTCGCGAGCGTTTCGGCTGTCAGTACCCCCTGGCCGACTTCATGGCCGCACCTGATATCCGTACGGTCGCCGACCGGCTCGATCGGGAGGCACGAGGTACGTGACGGACGCCCTTCGCGCGTCTCACCATCTGAAATGATGCGCCGTCTGACGGATCAGCGTCATGGCGACAATGCTTGAGCCGCGGGGGTGGCTACATCGAGACGCACCACTCCAGAATGACAACCACGGCATCATGGCAATTCAGGCGGCAGGCGGTGAAAGTTGGCCCAACGGATGAAGAAATCAGCCGGTTGGTGGCTCCTCGTCGCCGCCACGGCCACCTACATGGGCATCCAGCTCTCGCAGACCATAAGGAACAGAAACGCGTGGCCTTTTTGCTCGTACAACATGTTCAACTACTACATCCCCGATCGAGCCACGCAGGTCCGGGTCGTCCTCATGACGGACAAGGGCCGGATGATCGGCCCCGCCGACCCCTGGCCATTGCTCCCTCTGGAATTCTTCCGGGTGATCTCCTTCATCGTCCGGGTCTTCGTCAGCTCGTCCGACACGGTGGTTCGGGACCGGTTCTGCGAGGCTGCGATAAAAGGCATGAACGAAAGGCCGTGGCGCGATTGGGACGAGGTCAGGGCCTCGTTCAGGGCGCCACCGGGAGAACGTTTCGCAGGTATGGAGCTTTATATGGTCGAGGTCGATTTCCGGATGTGCGATCCGGGTGACAGGGCCCACGTGCTGAAGGCGGATCTGATCCACCGGTACGACCCGGGCGGCTGGTTCGGCGATGCGCCCGAACCGTCCTTGTGGCGAATCGTGGACTGCGTCGGGAAGGAGTGAGATGAATCGTGACGGTCATCCGCGTGGCCGTCCGGCGCGCACCGCGCTCGGCGCGGTCTCCCGCCGGCTCGCCGACATCTGGCTGAACCAGCCCGGCGCCCGCGCTCGCCTGTCGCTGACCAGATACACCACCGGCGCCGCGATCATGCGTCATGTGGCGCACATGCCCCGTGGCGAAGTCCTGCAGGAACAACTCGCCATCCTGGAAGCGGCCGGGCAGCCCCGCGGCTCCCGCCGCTGGGAGCGCACGACCTACGAAGCGCTTCGCGTCCTCACGTTGGCGTCGGCCGCGGCCTGGACCTTGGGCAACGACCATCCGGCGATCAGGATCACGACCAACCTGAGTTTCCTCGCCCTCCAGCGTCGGCTCGTCGCCGTGCACAAGGACCTGTACAGCTACACCTCGCATCTCAACGTTTTCCTGCTCCTGTTGTCCGTCGTCGACTCGCGAGGCACGACCGCCACATCGTCCAGGCAGGACGAGGTCGCCTCGGCGGCGTTGGCCGCCATGCAGATCTACTACGCGACGATGTATCTGCAGTCGGGGCTGTCGAAGGTCATGGTCACCGGCCCGAAGTGGATGGACGGCCGCACACTCCGTGGCGCCATGGCCGAACTCGGCACGCCGTTCGGCAAGTCGATGAGCCGGCGCGACCTGCGCCTTCTGGCGGCGGCCAGCGCCGCGTCCGTCGCCTTCGAGCTGGGATTCCTTCCGGCCATGCTGCTGGGCTGGCCCTACCGGCATCTGCTGGGGCTGTCGTCCGTCGCCTTCCACGGCTCGGTGAAGGCGACCATGAACATCTCGTTCTGGCACCTGTCCTGTTTCGCGATTCCGCTGTTCGTGTTGTCGCCGGACGTGGAGCGCCGCGTCAGGCAGACGGCGCGGCTCGTCCGCCGCCATCTGACACCTTGCTGAGGAGAACTGTCTTGACCGATCTCGTCACCGTAACGACGTCCACGGTAAGCCCGCCGCGCTCCTGGGCCGACGCCCGCACCCACTACGAGGTGGCGCTCAAACACCCCTGGTACCGCGCGATGGTCGAGCTCAACGACGTCTTCCACACCAGCACCGTGGACTTCTGGCGGGCCCGCGGCGTCAAGTCGGTCTATCTTCCGATCACCACCGGGTCCATATCCAGCCCGATGGGACGGGGCAGCGACTCGACTCCGGTGCGGGTCACCGTGGAGGGCGTGGAGACATATCTTGCCGACTCCATGCAGTTCCTGCTGGAGTACGGCTGCCGTCTGTGGGGCGGCGGCTGCTACTACGTGATGCCGTCCTTCCGCGGCGAAGCCGCCGACGCCCGCCACCTTTGCCAGTTCTTCCACAGCGAGGCGGAGATCGTCGGCGACCTCGGTGACGTGATGAACGTCGTGCAGGACTATCTGCGCCACCTCGCCGCCGACTTCCTGGAGCGCTCCGGCGACCTTGTCGCGAGCGTCGCGGGCGACACCGGCCACTTGAAGGAGCTGTCCCAGGCGGACGTCTTCCGGCAGATGACCTTTCATGAGGCCGCCACGGCGCTGGGCCACGACCCGGCCTACGTGCAGGAGAAGCAACCGGGGATCCGCACGCTCACCAACGCCGGTGAACGTGAGCTGATGAGCCGTTTCGGGCAGTTCACCTGGGTCACGCACTATGACCACCTGGCGGTCCCGTTCTATCAGGCCTTCGAGTCCGGCGACGAGAGCGTGGCCCGCAACGGCGACCTGCTCTTCGGCATCGGGGAGTCGGTGGGCTGTGGCGAGCGGCACGCGCAGACCTCAACCCTGCGCCGGGCCCTCGAACTGCACGAGGTTTGCGAGGACGACTACGACTGGTATCTGCGGATGCGGGAGATGGTCCCGCTACGCACGTCGGGGTTCGGTATGGGCGTCGAGAGATTCATGCTCTGGGTCCTGCGACGCGATGACATCCGCGACATACCCCTGCTTCTCCGGTTCAACGGCCAGCAGATCGATCCCTGACCGCGAACACGGCATCGCCCGCGCCCGCCAGCCTCGTCGAAGGAGCCAGCATGACGCCCGGTCACACCACTGAAGTCATCGAATATTTCCGTCGCAAGGCCGACGGATACGACCGTGTCGACGAACAAGTGTACTGGCGTCTTTCTGACGAGCTGTTATGGGAGGCCATGTCCCGCTACGTCATCCCGCACATTCCGAACAATGCCGCATTGCTCGACGCCGGCGGTGGCACCGGCCGCTGGACCGACCGGATACTGCGCCATCGTCCCGACATGAGCGCGCTGCTCTTCGACCTGTCCGCGCACATGACCCGGCACGCCGAGGAAAAGGCGGAACGTGGCGGATACAGCGAGCGCCTTTCCATCGTGAACGGCGACCTGGCCGATCTGGTGGAGAAGTCCGGTGACCGGACATTCGACATCGCGATCAGCTTCCACAATGTGCTCGGTTTCGTGCGTGACGTCCGCTCGGTGCTCCGGCAGATCGGCACGGTGCTGAACCCCGGCGGGCAGTTGGTGCTGGTGCTGCCCAACCGCTATCACGCGGTGTTCTTCAACTTGCTCACCGGTTCGGTGAGCGAGGCGGAGAGCGCCGCTTTCGACCGGCGGGGACGGTTCACCTCGGACATGCCTGCCATGCATCTTTTCACACCGGCCGAGTTGGTCGGCGCGCTCAACGAGTCGGGTCTGCCCGTCGCCGTCAGCACGGGTTTTCCCGTCGCGGTCTATCCAGGTTTCCAGGAAACGCAGATCGCCGGAACGAGCGGGCTGGTCAGCGACGTGTTCGCCGATCAAAGTGCTTACGACCGCATCAAAGCGATCGAGTTCAGGCTGCTCGGCGAGCCCGGTCTGGCAGAGCGGGGCAATAACCTTTTCGTGGTGGCCCGCAAGCCGCCGGAGCCGCCGTCACGCCCGTGAATGCCAACTCGGCGAGCCGCCCGGCCATCTGGGGTAGCCTGTGGCAGGTCGCGACCGGCGGTTCGTCGCCATCACCCCCCTGCCATTCCCGTGACGACGGAGGACGACGTGCAGATTCTCTTCTGCAAATGGGAGGAGGTCTCCCTGCGGGCGTTGTTGAACCGCGGAGCACGGGTGCACCTCGTTCTCGACGCTTTCGATCTCGACCATGCGCGGCCCGATCCCGAATTACTCGGCAGGATGGCCGCGGTCTGGAGGGTGAGTCATTTCGACTCCATCGACGAGTTGAGCGCGGTGGCCGCCGATCTGCTCGTGTCCGGGGTCCACATCGACCGCATCGCCAGCTTCACCGAGTTCAGTCAATTCGGCGCCGGCCTGCTGGCGGAACTACTCGGACTGGACGACACGTCACCCCGGCTCGCGCTCCATGCCCGCGACAAGCGGATGATGAAGATCAAGGCGAAGGCGGCGGGTTGGCGGCACGCCCGCTTCGCCGGCGTTTCCCGGCACGATCAGCGGCCGGACCCGGCAACGCTGGCCGAGACGGTCGGGTTTCCGATGGTCGCCAAACCCGTGAACGGGATGGGCTCGTTGTCCACCACCCTCGTCCGTGACGCCGACGGGCTCGAAGCCCTGCTGAAGCAGCCCGCGTTCGCCCCCGAACTGCACTCGCGCCAATTGGTGCTGGAGGAACACATCTCCGGCTCCGAGTACCACGTGGATGCCGTGTGGCGACGGGGAAAACCGTGGCAGCTCCACATCAGCCGCTATCTCAGGCCCCGCATCGAGGCCGTCGACCCGGGGCACGACAACGGTTCGCTGATCGTGCCGCGTGAGGACGATCCGGAGCTCTACGCCTATGTGGAGGACCGCCATGTCGCGCTCAACGCCGAACTGGGCTTCGACACCGGCGTCACGCATCTGGAGCTGTTCAGGACGGGTTCCGATGAGATCTATTTCTCGGAGATCGCCACACGTCTCGCGGGAGCCAACGTTCCCGAGGCGATCGGCGCGTACTGCGGGGTCAACCTGCGCGAGGCGTGGGTGCACGAACTGTGCGGCGGTTCGCCGGAGTCGCTGGAGTACACCGGCCCTCCCTTCCGCTATGTCGGCTGGATCAACCTTGCGCCGGCAGGTGACGGCGTCATCTCCGGCATGCCGTCGAAAGAGGCTCTCGCCGCCGACCCCAACATTCTCGACTGGACATTCCTCCACGATGTGGGCGATCAGGTTGAACTGGCACACCCATCGGTGTGGTGCCTGCTCCTGGTGATCGGCGCCGACACGATGGAGGATTTTCACGCAGCAGTGGCCAGGATCGAGCGAGAGCACCCGCTCTCGGTGGCCGGCATCGACACCAACGGCGGTTCCTAGATGACCCAAGAGCACGACATCCACGAGATCGCCGCCGCCTTCGACGCGGCTGTGCGGGCGGCGACCACCTACGCCGAGCTCGACTCCGTCCGGTCGTCCTTTCTCGGCAAGCGCGGCCCCATCAAGGCCATGTCCCGCCGGCTCGGATCCCTGCCGGAGGACGAGCGCATCCGGCGGGCCGTGGTGTTGAACGAGGTCTCCGCCCGCATGCAGGCGGAGCTCGACCGCCTGCTTCCAGAGGCGCAGCGGCGGGAGCTGGAGGCGCGCTGGCGCAGCGAGGAAATCGACGTCACGCTGCCGGGCACGACGCACCGGCGCGGGGCCTGGAACCCGCTCAGCCAGGTGGAGCAGCGCAGCCTCGCCGTTCTCCGTCGCCTGGGCTTCGAATACCGCGAAGGGCCCGAGGTCGAGGACCCTTACTACAACTTCGACGCGCTCAACATCCCCAAGCATCACCCCGCCCGCGACCTGCAGGACACCTTCTGGCTCGACGGCAACCTGGTCCTGCGCTCGCACACCACCACCGTGCAGGCCAGGGTGCTGGCCGAACGACCGGAGCTTCCGATCAAGGTGGCATCCGCAGGACGCGTCTATCGCAACGAAGCGGTCGACGCCACGCACATGGCGATGTTCCATCAGCTGGAGGGATTCTGGCTGGCGCCCGGTCTCACTCTGGCGCATCTCAAGGGTGTGCTGGCCTTCGTGGTGCGCGAACTGTACGGGCCGGAGGTCCGCATCCGTTTCAAGCCCAAGTACTACCCGTACACAGAGCCGTCGATCGGGCTGGACATCTCCTGCACGCGGTGCCGTGGCGCGGGTTGCGATGCCTGCCACTCCGTCGGCTGGGTGACGCTGATGGGCGCCGGCATGATCCATCCCAATGTCCTGCGCGAGTTCGGCTACCACCGCCCGGGAGTGCGAGGGCTCGCGTTCGGCTGGGGCACGACGCGCATGACCGCGCAGTGGCTGGAGCTGAACAAAGTACGCCGCCTGTACGAGACCCAGCAGCGTCACCTGCGTTACCTGACCCGGGGGTTGATGTGAAGTTGTCCTTGGCGGGCCTGCGCGCCCATTGTCCCGCGCTGCCCGACGACCCCGAGGCCGTGCGGCTCCTGCTCGACGACGCGGGCATCGAGGTGAAAGGCGTATCGCAGTCGGGCGAGGACACCGTCATCGCGGTGGAGCTGCTGGCCAACCGGGGAGACCATCGCTGCTACGCGGGCGTGGCGCTGGAGTTGGCGGCGCGTCTCGATGGCCGGGTCGTCCCGTTGCCTGTCGCCGGCGTGACCGTCTCTTCCCCTGACGCCGGCGCGACCGGCATGCGGGTCGCCGGTGCCGTGACAGGCAGCGGGTGTCTCAGCTACACCCTCACTCCCCTGCGCGTCGTCGACGACAAGGCGGAACTGCCGGCCTCCGTCCGCCGGATCCTCGCCCTGGAAGGTGGCCTGACAGGCTCGGCCATCGTCGACGCCTCCAACGCCGTGTCCCTGGAACTCGGGCAACCGACCCACGCCTTCGACGCCGACCAGGTCAAGGGCGGCGTCCAGGTCCGGCCGAGCCTGTCCGGCGAGGTGGCCTGGCTCCTGGGCGAGGACGAACTCCGCGAGCTGCCTACGGGCACGTTGGTCATCGCCGACGATGTCAAGATCCTCGCGATCGCGGGCGTGATCGGTTGCGAAGAATCCAGGGTGACCGGGAGAACCACCCGCGTCCTGCTGGAGTCAGCGGTCTTCGACCCGGTCGAAGTGCGTAAGGCCGCCTCCGCTCTGGGCGTGCAGACCAGCGCGTCCCAGCGTTTCGAGCGCGGCGGCGATCCCACGGCCGTCCTGGCCGGCGTGGGCCGTCTGGTCAGGCTCCTGGAGGATGCGGGCGCGGCCGAAGTGACCGGGCCCAGCATCGTGCTGCGCGAGTGGCCGGGTCCGCTTCCGCGGGTCCAGATCGACTTCGAGGACCTCGGCGACTTCCTGGGCGTCCGCCTCACGCCGCAGGAGGCCGCCGACCGCCTGACCCGCTACGGCCTGACCCATGTCGGTGACGGGCTCTTCGAGGTGCCGGGACACCGCATCTGGGATCTGGTGGAAGCCCAGGACCTCTATGAGGAGGTCGCCCGTGGCATCGGCTATGACGCTCTGCCCACGACCCTTCCCGCCGGGAGCATCGGCGCGGCGCGGCCCGCGGCCGAGGAGGGGGCGTGGCTGGCCGGCGAGGTCCTGGTCTCGCACGGGTTCTACGAGGTCTTCACCGACGGTTTCTACAACCGGGAACTGCTGCGCCAGCTCGGCGTCGAGCCGGGCTCCGCGCTGGATGAGCACGTCGCGACGGCCAACGCCGCCGATCGTCGTTACGCCCTGCTGAAGAACAACTGTCTCGCGCAGGCGGTGGAGGCCGTCTCCACCAATGTGCGGTACCGGACCGCCGACGTCCGGTTGTTCGAACTGGCCACCGTCTTCGTCCCCGACGCCGGCGCGAACAACGGCGTGTGCACGGAAAAGGGTGTCCTGTGGGCCATCGCCGCAGGCTCGCTGCTGCCGGACACCTGGAGCGACGATCACCGGCAGCAGGACTTCTTCTCGCTCAAGGGGATCGCCGAGGAGATCGCACACCAGCTGGGGCGGGACCTCACCGTCACCGTGCTCGACGAGAAGCATCCCCTCAGCCCTTTCCTGCACCCCTTCCGCAGCGCGAGCCTGTACCTCGACGGGCGGCAGGCCGGCGTGCTGGGCGAAGTGCACCCCGCGGTCGTGAAACGGTTCGGCATCAAGGAAGTGCGCCCGATCTATCTCGAACTGGCACGATTCGGGCTGCTCCCAGCGCAAGCCGGCCCACGGCCGACGCTGGAGGACTCACCCCCCATCGATCGCATGCTCGACTTCGTGCTCCCGCAGGGAGTGCGAAGCACCGACGTCGAGCAGGTGCTCCGTGCGGCGGCGCCGGCCCGGCTTCGCGGGCTCGACGTGGTGGACGTCTTCACCGACCCGGCGCAGTTCGGTGAAGGAGCCCGGTCCATCACCTACAAGCTGCTCCTGGCCGTCGAGCCCACCCCGACGTCCGAAGAGCTCAACGCGGAGATCAAACTCATGATCGACGCCGTGGCTTCGAGTCTCGGTGAGCGAGGTGTGCGCCTGCGATGAGAGCCGCCGATGTCGAAGAGGCACGGACCCGCAGGGCACGGCTCGACCGGCTCGCGGACCAGTTCGTCGGGCACTTCCTCGACGTCGGCGTCGAGCCGCTCACCGCGGAGCCGTGCGTACCGAGCCAGGACCGGACGATCTTGTTCACCAACTCGGCTGTGGTGTCGTTCAAGCCGTTCCTCCGGGGTGAGATCCCGCTCGGCGCCGCCGGAGTCGTCGTCCGGCAGCCATGCGTGCGTGTGCACAACCTGCGCGCCACCTTCACCGACCAGTTCACGAACGATTTCATCCTGCAGTTCGAAATGCTCGGTGTACTGGCGCCGGCGGGTTCACGGCAGCGTCTGTCGGGCAGCGTGGCGCGGTATTTCGCCCAGGTGCTCGGGCTGGATCAGGCCGATGTGGCGCTCCGCGTGGCAGCGGACGATCTCGATCTCATCGGCATGTGGAGTGCGGCGTGGTCCGGCCCTCTCCTGGAGGACACCCACGAGCGCGACTACTACCGCTGGAGTTTCGGCGACCCCGGCCTGACCGGCCGCGGCGCCACCTTCGCCATCGCCCAGGGCGACGGGACATACCGTGACCTGGGAAACCTCATCGCCTTCGAACGCGACGGCTCCGTGGCCGGATACGGCTTCGGCGTCGGAGTGGAGACGCTGGCGGCGTGTCTGGATCGCCACCCATGGATTCTGCACAGCGTGCCGGCAGGAGCCGTGCCGCCTCCTTCGACCGAGGAGGAGGCGAAGCTGGCCGACCTCGTCGGGCTCCTGGTCCGCCTGTACGCGGAGGGCGTACGCATCCGCTCACGGGCCCAAGGGCATGTCCTGCGCAAGGCGGTGGTCAACACGTTGCGGCTGGCGGCCCGGCTCCATGTGGACGAAGCCCGGCTGCTGCAGAGGATCGAGGCGCTGGCCACGGTCGAAGCCCCAGGCCGGCCCGTGAAAGGCCTCGTCAGCGCGGACCTCGCCCGGCTGGCGGAGGAGCGCCCGGCGACGTACTCACATGATCTTTCCTTCTGGTGCGATCGCGGTGTGACACCGGACGAACTGGCCGTCGCGGCCGCTCAGGTGACCCTGGACGGGCTGCTCGGCATCGCCTGCCAGGTGAAGGACGTCTGGAAGGGCGACCATGACCGTGGTCGCATGTCGGTGACGCTGGAGGTCGGCCTGGACCTTCCCGCGAACACCGGGAAGGACGTGCGCAAGTCCGTGCTGCGGAAGGTCGCCGCCCGGCTGGCCGAAGACTTCAAGGCCGAGTTGCGCGGCGAGATCAGCTGACCCTTCCACGCCGAGTTGCCCCGGGAGATCAGCTGACCCTTCCACCGCGCCGACCGCCGGTCACGGTTCTGCTTCCAGGCTGTCGAGGATCTTGGTGGCGAGGGAGGCGAACTGGTCGAGCTCCTCGCGGGTCAGCCGGTCGACGAACAGGCGCCGTACCTCCTCGGCGTGGTCGGGCGCGGCCTTCTTCAGCGAGGCCAGGCCCTCGTCGGTGAGCACGGCGTCTATGCCGCGGGAGCCGCAGCGTTGCCTGGCGACCAGGCCGCGCCGCTCCATCCGGGTGAGCTGGTGGTGCATGCGGCTCTTCTCCCAGCCGGCGACCCGTGCCAGTTCGTAGGCGCGCAGCCGCCTGCCGGGTGTCTCGGACAGCAGCGCGAGCACGGTGTAGTCGGCGTTGGACAGGTCGCTGCTGGCCTGCAGTTGCTGCTCGATGCGGTTGCGCAGCTGCTCCACCATCCGGAAGGACGTCCGCCATGCGCGAAGTTCGTGTTCGGTCAATCCCTGCTGGGCCATGAGGTGAGCCTACCAGTGAGTTGACATATCCACTCGACGACTTCTAGCCTCCAGTGGACACGTCAACTCACTGGAGAGAGACCGCCATGACCCGTATCGGCATCATCGTGGGCAGCACCCGCCCCAACCGGAACAGCGAGAAGGTGGCCGCCTGGGTGCACTCCATCGCCTCGCAACGGGACGACGCCGTCTTCGAGCTCATAGACCTGCGTGACTTCCCGCTGCCGCACCTGGACGAGGCGCTCCTGCCGGCGTTCGGCTCCTACGACAACGATCACACCAGGCAGTGGGCTGGCATCATCGCCTCCTTCGACGGCTTCGTCATCGTGACCCCCGAGTACAACCACAGCATCCCCGGCGTGCTGAAGAACGCCATCGACTACCTGTACGCCGAGTGGGGCAACAAATCGGTCGGCTTCGTGTCGTACGGCATGGCGGGCGGAGCCCGCGCAGTGGAGCACCTGCGGATGATCGTTGGCAACCTGCATGTGGCCGATGTGCGCCAGCAGGTCACCCTCCACCTGATGACGGACTTCCAGGACCTCACCGTGTTCACGCCCGGCGACCATCACCTCGAGTCACTCGACACCATGCTCGGCCAGGTCGTGTCCTGGAGCGCCGCGCTCGCCCCCCTGCGGGCCGTCCCCGTCCCCTGATCACTCTTGAGCACCGTTTGAAAGGCGATTCACATGTCGAACAAGAGCGTGGCCCGACGCCGGGATTTCCTGAAGACCTCGGCCGCGGCCGCGGCGGCGGGCGCGAGCCTGCTCGCGGCAACACCGGCCGCGGCTCGGAGCGGTGATCAGGCGCCGGCCGGCAGCGGCAGCCCTGGCCGGCGCTACGTCATCCGGGGCGGGGCGGTGATGTCGATGGACCCGGAGGTGGGCGACTTCGAGGTCGCCGACGTGCTGGTCGAAGGCAAGAAGATCGTGGCGGTCGGGCCCCGCGTCAATGCCGGCGGAGCCCAGGTGATCGATGCGCGCGGGCGCATCGTCATGCCCGGTTTCGTGGACACGCACCACCATCAGTTCGAGACGGCCGAACGCTCGTTTCTCCCCAATGGCCTGCTGCAGGACGACGGCTCCGGGTCGCCGAGCGCGTCCCCGAACTACATCGAGCACGTCCTGCGCGGGTTCGCGAAGTTGTACCGGCCGCAGGACGTGTACGTCAACGAGCTGTTCGCGGGGCTCGCCCAGCTGGACGCGGGAGTGACCACGGTCCTCGACGTGTCGCAGATCCACCACTCCCCCGAGCACAGCGACGCGGCGGTCCAGGCGTTGATGGACACCGGGCGGCGGGGGGTGTTCGGCTATTTCGAGGGCGACGGCCGCGAGGGAGCCCGCTACCCGGAGGACGCCCGCCGCATCAGGAACCGATGGTTCTCCTCGGACGACCAGTTGGTGACCATGGTCATGGGCGGCGAGCTGCACCTGGACAAGGAGGTGTACACCAAGGCCTGGACGATCGGCCGCGAGCTGGGCCTCAAGCTCGTCGCGCACGCGGTCGGCTCCTTCGGCATGCGGCCGGTGCTCGACGAGGTGGCCCAGGGCGCCGGAGGGCTCAAGGTCGGGCCGGACAACCTCTTCATCCACATGACCGGCATGTCCGACGAGACGTGGAAGAAGATCCGGGACGCCGGGGCGCAGGTCTCTCTCGCCATCCCCATCGAGATGGTCATGCGGCACGGCACGCCGCCGATCCTCAAGATGCGGGAGCTGGGTATGCAGCCCTCGCTCAGCTCCGACGTCGAGACCACGATGGCCGCGGACCCGTTCACGCTGATGCGCGGCGCGATGACCATGCAGCGCATGCTCGTCAACCAGCTGGTCCTGGACCAGGGTGACCCGGTGCCACCGAACCACTGGCCGACGCCGGCCGAGGGCACCCCGTCCCTGCTCACCGTCCAGGAGACGCTGCGGTACGCGACCTGCAACGGCGCCGAGCACCTCGGGCTCGGCGACAGGACGGGTACGCTCACCCCCGGCAAGCAGGCCGACATCGTCCTGCTCGATGCCACCGCGCTCAACGTGGCTCCGCTCAACAACGTGCCCGGGGCGGTCGTGTCGCTGATGGACCGCACCAACGTCGAAACCGTGATCGTCGCCGGCAAGGTCCGCAAGTGGCGCGGGCGCCTGCTCGACGCGGACCTCGGCCGGCTCCGGCGCGAAC
This sequence comes from Nonomuraea mesophila, assembly GCF_004352805.1. NCBI lineage: Bacteria > Bacillati > Actinomycetota > Actinomycetes > Streptosporangiales > Streptosporangiaceae > Nonomuraea > Nonomuraea mesophila. Next base: position 45,355 of record NZ_SMLD01000012.1, on the reverse strand, counting down.
TCGAAGCCTCACGCGACTACCTCTTCAAGACGTACGGCATGCGCAAGGACCTGTTCGCGTAGCGCCCAGCAAGGCCCTTCCCGCATCGTCAACGGGATCGAGCCCCGCGGCTGGTGTGCATCGCCCGCCCGTACTGCGACAACACGCCGGCAACCACGCCGACCCGGCCGGCGCGGCGCAGGAGGACGTCGTCACTCCCCCTCGGGCGACCAGCTGCCCTCGAAATGGGACGAATCCGGCCGGATCGACCGCTCCCGCATCGCCATGGTCGGCCAGTCGATCGGCGGGTCCAGCGCCATGGCGACCATGCTCGAAGACTCCCGCGTGCGGGCCGGAATCGACATGGACGGCACCGCCTACGCCCGGATCCCCAAGAGCGGCTTCTCCCGGCCGTTCATGTTCCTGGGCTCGGCCCAGCACGTCTCCGGAGGCCCCGCCGACACGTGGGACCGAGACTGGAAGCTGCTCACCGGATGGAAACGCTGGATCGTGCTGTCGGGCGCCGAGCACCAATCTTTCACCGACATCCCGTTGCTGTCCGACGCCCTCGGCATCACGCCCCTCCCCGGCGTCCTGCCCGCGGCGCGCGCCTCCGAGCTCACCCGCGCCTACGGGGCGGCCTTCCTCGACCAGCACCTGAAGGGCAAGCGGCATCCCCTCCTGGACCAGCCGTCCTCGCGCTACCCCGAGGCCGAATTCTGCCCCGGAAGCTGCGCTCCGTCCTGAGGCCCGGCGGTCCCTGAAGCCGCCGACGGATGCCGAAGACGCCGGATGCCTGCATCGCCCGGGTGCACGGCGGCGAGCCCAGGCCTCCGACATGGCGTCATTCGGCAGGGCAGATGCTGCCAGCCTTGGGCAGCCTCAGGCTGGTCAGATACGTGGTGGCGTGTTGGACAGGGCACTTCTTGCCCGACAAGTACATGACATGGCCGGGCCCGTCGTAGCCGACGGTCACTGATCCTGGGATCATCCTGGTGAAGCTCTCGGTCCACGCGTAGTCGCCCCACGTACTGCCGACTCCCAGGAATGGCGGCAGGCCGCGAGCCGGCAGCGGGCGGGACGGGTTGGCGACCGGTAGCGGCCAGCCGGCGCATCCGAGCGCGTCGAACGAGGCTCCCCCGAAGTTCGGCGAGATCTTCCGCGCCTGACGGCGGACCTTCTGCAACTGCGCGTAGCCGCGATACCCACGCTCATCTCCGCACGTCATCGCCAGCGCTCCGGGCGCGGCCCAGATCCGCGCGTTGCCGAGAGCGAAATCGGCGAAACCGGACCCGTCCCCGCCCCGGGCCTTGGCAACCGCCTCGGCGAAGGCCAGCCACCGCGAATGGTTCGGTCCGGGGTCGCCGATGAAGCCGAAACTCCTCAGATGCCATCCGGTCAGCTCGCCCTCGCCGAACTCGGACGACGTGACCGGGATCGGCCTGCGATCGGCGTCTCGAATGAGCTCGCGCCAGACCGCCCCGGCGTCCTGTCCGTGCAACGCGCAGGCGGGAGTGTCCGCACACCAGGTGGTGAACCGGGTGAAGACCCGTTCCAGGACGGGCAGAGCCCGCAGCGCCTGCTCGGGCCAGCCGTCGACCTGGTTGATCGTCCCGTCGAGATACATGGCGCGGATGCGCTGCGGGAACAGCCTGGCATAGGCCCCGGCGGCCACTCCTCCGTAGGAGTTGGCCATGAAACTCAGCCGCTCCTCGCCCAGAGCCTCGCGAACCGCGTCCATGTCCCTGGCCACCGACAGAGAGTCCATGTGGGCGAACAGGCCGGTCCTGTCCGCGCGCCGGCAGGCGTCGAAGGCCCTGGCCATCGCCGCGGCCAAAGCCTTGTACTGCTTCTGGCCCTGCGGCTCGAACAGTGACGCTCCCGGCTGCATGCAGGAAGGAGGCATCTGATCACGCCACACGGTGGTGCGCGGCTTGTAGGCGACAAGATCGAACCTGCGCCGCAGTTCGGTGAGGTCGGTCGCGGCGCGCTTCAGGTCGTCGATCCCGTTGCCCCCGGGACCGCCGGGAACCCCCAGCACGCTGCCGATCCGCTGCGCGGGCTCGGTGGCGGGCAGCCGCGCCAGGTCCAGCCCGACCTTCGGCCCGCCCGGCTCGGCCCAGTCCACGGGCACCTCGATCGCAGCACACTCCATGCCCGCCGGTCCGCCCTGCCCGGCGCAGTCCCGCCAGGTCGGCTGCTCATCCCGAGCGGCGGAGGCCCCCGGAGCCATTCCTGCCAGCGCCGCCACCGTTACACCGATGACCAGCCCCCTGACCCTGCCGCGCCCGCGCCCCTGCTTGGTTGTCGTCATGACGATCACTGTGGCGGCACCGAACGGATGGCCACCACCGGGACGTCCTCCGTCTTGGTTCCGGGATGTCCCCCCGGGCCGGCCGGGTGTTCTCGCGCGTGCGTTTCCGCCAGGCTGGACGCGTACGGCGTCTCGCGAGGAGGAGCGTGGACAGGCAAGCAGAGGGGTTGATCACTACTCCGGTGCGGGAGCGGTCGCAGCGTGAGCTCGCTTACGTGCTGATGTTGCCCTTCATGGCAGGAGCCGGCCTGGTCCACCTCGTATTCATGCTGCTGAGCGTCATCCTGGCAGCGAATCTCGTCGGAATGCCGATGCTGGCCCTGAGCGTGAGGGCGGCCCGAGGGCTCGGCACGGCCAATCGACGACTGGCACGAGCGTACGCAGGAGTGCGGGTGCCCGACCCCGCCCCGCTCCGTGCCGGGCCGGGCCTGCTGAACCGGCTCGGCACGGCGCTCGGTGACGTGACAGGATGGCGCGCCGTCATCCACAGCCTGCTCCGGCTGCCGGCGGCCATGCTCGCCTGCACGGCCGCCGCCGGGTTGTGGGGAGGCGGCCTGCTCCTGCTCGGCTGCCCCCTGTGGGGGCACTTCCCCGCCTGGGCGCACCTGACTCCCCCCGGCTGGCCGGTCGCGGCGCTCGTGAGCGCCGCCGGACTGGCGCTGCTGCTCCTCGCCCCCTGGGGCGTCCACCTCGCCCTGGCCCTCGAGCGCGTGCTCGCCCGTACGCTGCTCGGGCCCGCCCCGGGCGAGATCCGGATCCGCCGGCTGGAGCAGGCACGGGCACTGACCGCAGAGGACGCGGTCACCAGGCTCCGCCGGATCGAGCGGGACCTGCACGACGGGACGGCGGCACGGCTGGTGACGCTGGCCATGAGCCTGGGCATGGCCCAGGACGAGCTCGATCAGGCCGACCAGCCCCAACGCCTCCAGCACGCCCGCGTCCTCGTCGACAACGCGCACCGCAGCGCCAAGGAGACCGTGGCCGAACTGCGTGACCTGATCCGCGGCATCCACCCGCCGGCGCTCGACCAAGGGCTGGAAGTCGCCCTCGCCACGCTCACCGCACGGAACCCGATCCCCGTCCGGTTCGACGCCGACCTGCCCGAACGACCGGCCCCGGCCATCGAGGCCATCGCCTACTTCTGCACGACGGAACTGCTCGCCAACGTGGTCAAGCACAGCGGCGCCAGACACGCCGCCATCGAGGTACGGGTGCGTGACGGCCTGCTGACCCTGCGCGTGCGCGACGACGGCACCGGCGGCGCGGCGATCGGCACCGGATTCGGACTACGCGGACTGGCAGCCCGGATCCAGACGTTGGACGGCATGATCGACATTCACAGCCCGGCAGGAGGACCTACGGTGATCACAGTCCAACTCCCCCTGCACATCTGAACGGAGCAGCACATGCGCATCGTCATCGCCGAGGACGCCGTGATGCTCCGGGAGGGCCTGTGCATGCTGCTCACCTCCCGCGACCACGAGGTGGTGGCCGCCGTGGGCGACGGCGACGCACTCCTGGCCGCCGTCGCGCAACACGGCCCCGACATCGCCGTGATCGACGTACGCATGCCGCCCTCCCACACCGACGAAGGCCTGCGAGCCGCGATCCGGATTCGCCGTGAACACCCAGACGTGGGCGTGCTGGTGTTCTCCCAGTACGTCGAGACGCGCTACGCGACCCAACTGCTCGCCGGCGGCGCCCATGGCGTGGGATACCTGCTGAAGGAACGCGTCGCCGACATCAAGGACTTCCTGGCCGCGCTCGACCGGATCGCGGCCGGGCAGACCGTCCTCGATCCCGAGGTCGTCACCCAGCTCATGGGCGCCAGCCGCCGTACGGAGACCCTGGGCACGCTCACCCCGAGGGAACGCGAAGTGCTGGCCATGATGGCGGAAGGGCGTTCCAACCACGCCATCGCCGCCGCGCTGTTCCTGTCGTACGGCTCGGTGGAGAAGCACGTCACGCAGATCTTCACCAAGCTCGGCCTGTCTCCGTCGGACAACGACCACCGCCGGGTCCTTGCCGTCCTGCACTACCTGCAGGCCTGAGGCTCCTCCATACCCGCTACTGCCTGCCCGCCCCCGATCTCGGCATCCACACACAAGCCGCCGCGCCCCACCGCCGCGTGACATTCGTGCCCGTGTCACATGTCACACAGCGGCACCGTCACAGAGAAGGGATCGCCGACGCCTCATGTTTGGTCAAGACACCGCGCGAACGTTCCGCGCGGCCACACATCTCCACGCATGAAGGCCCTGGCCCGGCGCGCGGTGAGCGCCGCACGACCACCGCGGCCCGGACGGCAACGGAAGGACACCATGAGCAAGGTCTGGTACATCACTGGCTCGTCGCGCGGGCTCGGCCGTAACTTCGTCGAGGCCGCCCTGTCCCGGGGCGACCGCGTCGCCGCGACCGCCCGCACCACCGCGAGCCTGGACGACCTGGTCACCGCCTACGGCGACGCGCTGCTGCCGCTCGAATTGGACGTGACCGACAAGCCGGCTGTCTTCGACAGCGTGAAACAGGCCAAGGAGCACTTCGGCCGCCTGGACGTCATCGTGAACAACGCCGGCTACACCCAGATCGGCGCAGTCGAGGAACTGAGCGAGCAGGAACTGCGCGACCAGATGGAGACCAACCTGTTCGGCGCGGTGTGGGTGATCCAGGCCGCCCTGCCCCACCTGCGCGAGCGGCGCTCCGGGCACATCATCCAGCTCTCCTCGGTGGCCGGGCTCGTCGCCATGCCGCTCGTCGGCGCCTACCACGCCTCCAAGTGGGCTCTGGAAGGCCTCAACGAGGCCCTCGCCGGCGAGGTCGCCGCCTTCGGCGTCAAGGTGACCATCATCGAGCCGGACGCCTTCGCCACCCGCGATGGCGACAACCCTCTCGACTACGGCCACATGGCGCAGATGGACCCGGCCTACGACGAACTGCGCCAGAGCCTCTCGGCCACCGCGCAGCAACCCACGGGCGACCCGGCCGCCGCCGCCCAGGCGCTGCTCACTCTCGCCGACACCGACGACCCGCCCCTGCGCGTGTTGTTCGGCCACGACTTCCACCCCATGATCCAGCAGGCGTACGCGGACCGGCTCACGACCTGGGCCGACTGGCGGGACCTTTCGACACAGGCGCACGGCCCGCTCGGCACCTGACGTCCACGGCCACCCCGCGCCGCCGTACCCCGCGTGAGCGGTCCGGCGCAGCCGGGTGCGCGGGATGGTGCCGTCGCCGCGGCGGGCCAGTCGGTCAACGCACGTGCGTCAGCTCACGGCCTGCTTCACGAGAGCGGTGATCGTCTTGACGGCTTCGTCGCTCAGTCCGGTCACAGCGAACGACGTGGGCCACAGGCCGCTGTCGTCGGAGAGGTTGGCCTCGGCGGTGAAGCTGAAGGTCGAGTAAGGCTCTTTGTCCACGTGCCCGCTCCGGAAGAAGCACACAACCTTCCCCTTCCTGGCGTAGGCCGGCTGCCCGTAATACAGCTTCGGCGACAGCTCCGGGGCATTGGCGGTGACGATGGCGTGGATGCGTTCGGCCATCGCACGGTCCGACGGCTCCATCTCCGCGATCTTCGAAAGCACGTCACGTTCTTCGGCCGCCGCCTTGCTGCCATGACCGCGGCTCGCCTCCTTCTTCAACTCCGCGGCACGCTCCTTGATGGCAGCACGCTCTTCCTCCGAGAAGCCGCCCGTGGCGCTACTGTCCGCGCTCATCGCCGTCACCCTCCTGCTCGTCATCGATGTGAAGTGCTTGCGACGCTAACCGTCCGCAGAAGCCGGCGCTTCTCGATTCCTGATCGATGCCGCCCCCGCGCGGGTGAGCCCGGACTCATGATGGCGACGACCCCCGTCGCAAGCGAGACACGGGTCGGCTGGCTGCTGGTGAGGACGCCCCCTCGACGGAGAGATAGGTGGGCCGCCGGTCCTGCCTATGATCAGACCCATGGCACTGCAATGGGAACAGATCATCGTCGACTCCGCCGACCCCATCGCCCTCGGGCGCTGGTGGGCTGAGGCTCTCCACTGGGTAGTGGTCGACGAATCCGAGGAGATCATCGAGATCCGGCCTGAGCCGAACCAGATGCCGGGACTGCTCTTCGTCCCTGTCCCCGAGGGCAAGACGTCGAAGAACCGGCTCCATCCCGACTTCCGCCCCGACGACCAGAAGGCCGAGGTCGCCCGGCTGCTCTCCCTCGGCGCCCGCCGCGCCGACACCGGGCAGGACGAGCAGCACTGGGTGACCCTCCTCGACCCGGAGGGCAACGAGTTCTGCATTTTGAGTGACCGGAAGAGCTGAGCGGAAACACTGGGGAAACACTGGAGCCGTAAAGAAACAAGGCGTTGCCTTTCGATCTTGAACTCGTTGACTTGGTATGGGCATACCGAGCGAGGTCCGCGATCAGCTCGTCTCGCGGTTCAGGGTGCTGTTTCAGTTGCCGGTCTCCTTGACGATGCGCACAGCGCCCGCCCGGAACTCCGGGTCAAACTTCCGCCTGGTGCCTCCCACGACCCAACCTCATCTCGGGTTCGGTCTCTACGCTACGAGGGGAAGCGCAGTTCCTGGGTTCCTCAACCCCGAAACTGATCCGGACCCGTAGGCCTCCCTCTGGGAGGGCGCGGGCGTCGAGCTGGGAATCGTGGGCGGCGGCGATGGCGGCCACGATGGACAGCCCCAACCCCGACCCGCCTTCCTGTCCAGTCCGCGCCGTGACAAGTCTGCGGAAGGGCTCGAACAGGGAACCGACCTGATCAGCGGGAATGACCGGCCCGCTGTTGCTCACCCACAGAGTCGGCCGCCCGGCGTCGAGGCCTGTCCGGACCCGCACCCAGCCTCCTTCGGCGGTGTTGTGACGTACGGCGTTGTCCACCAGGTTCGCCACCAGCCGCTCGACGAGAGTTGGATCGCCCGACGTGCAGGCCTCGTCCAGCCGAGTCTCCAGCCGTAGCCCACGCGCGGCGGCGTGCTCGCGGGTGGAGCCGAGGACGGTGGCGGCGGCCTTGGCCAGGTCAAGGCCGTGGAGCTGATCCAGCCCTCGCTGGCTGCGGGCGAGGGTGAGGAGCGCCTCGATGACCCGCTCCTGGCTCTGGTTGCCGGCCAGGACCCGTTCGCAGACGGCCCGCAGGTCCTGGGCGCTCACGTCGGGGTCCGCAAGAGTGATCTCCAGTAGGCTTCGCTCGAAGGTCAGCGGCGTGCGCAGCTCGTGAGAGGCGTTGGCCACGAACGCCTGTTGTGCTTCGAACGCGGCCTCGAGGCGGTCGAGCAGCCCGTTGATCGTGTCCGTCAGGTCCTTGATCTCGTCATCGGGTCCCCGGACGTCCAAGCGCCGATGTAGGTAGCGCACGGTGATGTCCCGCGCGGTCGTGATGATCGTCCGCAGGGGTCGCAACACCCGCCCCGCGACCGCCCAGCCGAGCCCAGCGGACACGAACGTCATCACTACCAGCGCCAGCGCCGACGCCGTCAGGAACTGCCTCATGTCTTCGGCCCGCTGCTGCGCCGGCCCGTCCTGAAGGTCCGGCATCGGCAGTGTCGGCGGCGTGATCGTGTCCCGCAGGTTGGGCCGCGCCGGTGGTTCCACCTGAATGAAGGGCAACACGTGGTCCATGAGCACGTAGGTGAGGCCGAGCAGCAGCGCCCCCGTCCCGAGGACGAGCCCGCCGTACAGCAGCGTCAGCCGCAGCCGTACCGTCCATCGTGCGATCGGCCGCGTGAGGAACAACGTGCGCACCGTCAGAGCCGGTAGCCGGCGTGCGGGATCGTTTCGACCAGCGGGGGATCGCCAAGTTTGCGGCGCAGGCGGCTGATGGTCACCTTGACGGTGGCGGTGAAAGGGTCCGCGGCCTCGTCCCACGCGCGTTCCAGCAGTTCCTCGGCCGAGACCACCCGGCCTTGGGCGGTCAGGAGCAGTTCCAGGACGGCGAACTCCTTGGGGCTGAGCTCCAGCCTGCGGCCGTTGCGCATGGCGAGGCGGTGCCCGGGGTCGAGGCGGAGCTCGCCGTGCACCAGGATCGGGGGGACGGCGGGTTGCGCGCGCCTGGCCAGAGCCCGGACGCGGGCCACGAGTTCGGCGAAGGCGAAGGGTTTGGGCAGGTAGTCATCGGCGCCGGAGCTCAACCCGTCGACCTTGTCCTCGATGGTGGCGGCCGCGGTGAGCATCAGCACCCGCGCCGGATACCGTTCCGTCATCAACGTCCGGCACACCTCGTCGCCGTGCAGAGCCGGCAGGTCACGATCGAGCACGACGACCTCGTAGCGGTTGACGGAGGTACGTTGCAACGCTTGCGCGCCGTCGTAGGCCACGTCGACCGCCATGCCCTCGCGGCGTAGCCCGCCCGCCAAGGTGTCGGCAAGCTCGCGGTGATCCTCCACCACCAGCACCCTCATCGCACATCCCCCAAGATCAGCACCGGCGTCAGTATCCCGGACGAGGGGTTACACCGAGGTAAAGGCGGCCGTTCCCTCCGAGTAACTGGCATTGCGGTTGAGTGCCTCCCGGTAACCGACCATCGATCCTTCCAGGAGTGGCTCCATGTCCACCAGCAGCAGCGATTCGCCATCCCGCCGATACGTCGAACGGCTTGCGGCAGTCGCAGCAGCCGCCGCCATCATGGTGACGGCGTCCGCGGCGGCGCTGCCGCCGTCGCCCACGCCATTCACGCCGCCGGGACCGGCCAAGCCAGCCTCCCCGCACTGCGAAGACGTCTGCCTGGCCGCACCCGTACAGCCCGCCAAGCCGGAGGTGGACAGCGCGACCCTGGACCGGCTGCGCGACGACGTGCGAGCCGTGCATGCGACGGGGGTGGTGGGAGTGCTCGGCGAGGTGGACACACGATCGGGACGGTTGCCCGCGCGCAGCGGGGTCGCCGACCTGACCACCAAGAAGGCCATACCGTTGAACGGCTACTTCCGGATCGGCAGCACCACCAAGACCTTCGTCGCCACAGTGGTGCTGCAACTGGTCGGTGAGGGCAAATTGTCGCTGGACGACACCGTGGACATGTGGCTGCCGGGCGTCGTACGCGGCAACGGCAACGACGGACGCGAGATCATCGTGCGGCAGCTCCTGCAGCACACCAGCGGCATCCCCGAATACCTGCGGCCGGCCACGTCCGTGGATCAATGGCGCCAAGCGCAGCTGCGGACCTGGCAGCCCGAGCAACTCGTCGCGCTGGCGATGGAGCACAAGCCGTCGTTCGAGCCCGGCGCGAAGTGGGGCTACTCCAACACCAACTACGTCCTCGCCGGCATGATCATCCGGAAGGTGACCGGGCGCACCTGGGGCGAGGAGATCGAGCGGCGCATCCTGACCCCGCTGGCCATGCGGCACACCGTAATTCCCGGCGCCGATCCGCGCCTGCCGAACCCGCACGCCAAGGCCTACACCCGGTTCACGCCGGACGGCCCGCTGACAGACGTCACCACACACAACCAGAGCCTGGGTGACGCGGCCGGGGCGATGATCAGCACCACCGGCGACCTCAACCGGTTCTTCCGCGCCCTGCTGAGCGGCAGGCTTCTCGCACCAGCTCAGCTGGCCGACATGAAGAAGACCGTTCCGGCCAAGGCGCTCCAGGACATGGGAGTCGCTGGCGCCGCCTACGGCCTCGGGCTTATGTACCAGCCGCTGAGCTGCGGCGGCGGCTACTGGGGCCACGGCGGTGACGAGGCGGGCTTCAGCACCAGGGTAGGCGCTGTCCCCGGTGGCGGACGTAGCGTCGCGGTCGAGGTCACCTCCCGCTCTCCCGCCGACCTTGAAGCCTTGCTGCACACCGATCGCGCCCTCACGACGCTGGTCGACCACGCCCTCTGCGGCACCAGCTGATCAACCAGGACAGACCAGCTTTCCGACGGCACGAGACCCGGCCTCAGCACATTCGCCAACGGCACCAACGGCTCGGTGACCAAGCGGCCGCACCTCCTGCGCCGATCGCATGCCGACCACGATGCCCGTGACGGAGGGGTGATGCAGGGGGAAGGCCATGGCGGCCTGGGGGGCCGCCTCGAAGTGTTCCTCGGCATCGTGCAGGAACAGTACGTCGATCCGGTCGACGCCCATGCGGGTCAGGGAGTCCTCGACGCTGCGCCGGATGCCGTTGCGTGAGAAGTCCCAGACCCGGCGGTGGGTGGCCGGTACGGCGAAGGCCTCGTCCATCCGGCCCTGCGGTTCCTGCGGGACCAGCAGCCGGCCCACCTTCGTCGACAGGGTGTACTGCGCCCGAGGCTTGCCGCGCAGCAGTTCACCGATGCGGCGCTCGGAGTGCCCGATGCCGTAGTGGGGCGAGGTGTCGAAGTAGCGGATCCCCGCGTCCCAGCCGGCCGCCAGGGACGACAGGGTGGTGCCGCCCAGATAGGCCGCGCCCAGTTCGGCGGAGGTCAGCCGCAGGTCGGGCCGGGCCGGCGTACGTTCGCAGGTGACGGAATCCTCGTCGGCACGCAGGTGGTAGCGGCCGGCGTTCCACGGGCAGAACGTGTCCTGGACCTCCAGGACCAGGTCCAGCGAGGTCGAGTAACGGCGTGTCTTTCCTGGGTTCGCTGAGACGGGATTCAGGCGTGGAGGTCCGGCGTGGTGAGCAGGCGGGCGAGCGCGTCGGTGGCCCAGTCGTACCACCGCTGGTGGGTCCATCCACGGTCGTTGACGAGCAGGTTGTAGGTCTCCGGCGAGAGCAGCGCCAGGGCGATGTCTGCGGCGGCTTCGGCGGTGAGCCCGTCGCGCAGGGCCGCCTTGCGGGCCAGGGCGTCGGCGAAGACGCGCTGGACGGTGAGCCGTTGCTGGAGGTTGGTGGTCCAGACCTCGGCGAGGTCGGGGTCGGTGGTGGCGGCGCTGCGCACGACGTCGAGCAGGGGTGCGGCACGCAGGTAGATGTCTCCGGCGCCCACGACCTGGCGGCGCAGCTGCCGGAGTGGGTCTGGGTCGGCGAGCGCGTCGCGGACCCAGGGGCGTTCCAGGGTGGGGACGGGTTCGTCGTCACCGGCGATGGCCAGGTCGAGGGCGGTGGTGAGGATGGCCCGTTTGGTGCCGAAGGCGTAGTAGACGGTCTGCTCGCTCACCCCCGCCTTGTCGGCGACGGCGGTGATGCTTGTGGCGGTGTAGCCCGCCGTGGTGAACAGGTCGGTGGCGGCGGCGGTGATGCGGGCGCGGGTGGATCGGGCTCGCGCGGTGCGCCCGTCTTCCTTCTCGGGTGCGCGTCCGGCTTGGTGTCGTCGTGTTTGGCTCACGATTTGACTATAGCGTCACTATAGAAACATTCTTGTAGCATGGCTACAAGAACATGGGGCTGGGGCGGGCTCGCGGCGTTACTGCTGCTGACCTCGGTCGAGCTCGTGCTGTTCCTCGAGGTCTCCATCGTCAACGTCGCGCTCCCGACGCTGGGCGTGGCGCTGGCGTTCACCGAAACCGGCCTGGCCCTGGATCTGGTAGGCGCACTCACCGGCACCGGGTGCCTGCTGGCGCTGGTGTTCGTGGCCTCCGAACTCCCCGCACGTGGCTGGGACACCCGCGCCCTCGCCGCGACCACGGTCACCGTGGCGTTCGCCGGCGTCTTCGCGGTCAACCAGCGGCGCCACCCGCAACCGATCCTGCCCCCGGGCTGCTTCGCGAGCGCGAGGTGCGCGCGGGCACCGTGGCCAATGCACTGGTGAGGCGCCGCGCACGTACCGGCGTTCGTGCTCCTGTCGCCCATGCTGCACGAGGTCATGGGATATTCGGCGATCGCCGCCGGGTTCGCCGTGCTGCCGATCGCGATGGTCAACATGGAGACCGCGAGGACCGTGCCGCCCTGGGCGGTGGGACGTTTCGGGACGCGCCTGGTGCTGGCGGCGGGCATGGGCCTGCTCGGGTTCGGACTGACCGGATACGCGCTCTTCCTGCACCCCGGTGCCGGATTCCTCACCGTCGTGCTGCCCTTCAGCATCGCCTTCGCCATGGGACTACCGGCCGTCTTCGTCGGCTCCACCGCCTCCGCCGTACGCGCCGCACCCGCCGACCAGCAAGGGGCCGCCTCCGGCCTGCTCAACACCGCCCAGCGGGTGGGCGTCGCGTCGGCCTGACCGGCGTGCTGATGGCCGCGGCCGCGTGGACCGGCTCGTCAGGAGACGTCGCCGACACCCTCAGGGGAGGCTTCGCCATCGCCGCCGGCCTGGCAGTCCTCGGGATCGCCTGCGCCCTGGTCATGTTCACCCGCCGGTACGCAGACCCGGCCACCACCCCGCAACCGCAAGGAGCGCACCGCCGATGAACACCATCCTCATCCTGGGCGGCTACGGCGCGGTCGGCCGCGAGGCCGCCGCCGCGCTCGTCAGCCGTCCCGGCACGAACGTCATCGTGGCCGGGCGCAACCCGGGCAAGGCCTCGCCCGTTCCCCGGACCACGGCGATGCGCGTGGACGCCGCCGACCCGGCCGATCTGTCCCGGGCGTTGGACGGGGTCGGCACCGTTCTCATGTGCGCAGAGATCGACAACGTCCGCGTCGCCCGCGCCTGCGTGGAGCGCGGCATCAGCTACGTGGACGTGACGGCCTCCCACCCGCTGCTCACCGGCCTGCAGCAGTTGGACGGGCCGGCCAGGGAACACAGCGCCACGCTCGCACTCAGCGTCGGCCTCATCCCCGGTGTCACCAACCTGCTGGCGCGCTTCTGCGCCGAGCACTCGGCGGCGGACGGCCTGCTCATCGGCGCGTTGCTCGGCTCAGGTGAAGCGCACGGGCCCGCCGCGCTGGCCTGGACGTTGGACGGGCTCGGGCGGTTGGAGGGCTCATGGACGATGCGGTTCCCGGAGTCGTATGGCGAGCGCACCGTGCACCGCTTCCCGTTCTCCGACCAGTACACCTTGCCCACCACCCTGGGGGTGGGCGCGGCCCGTACGGGGCTGTGCCTGGACTCTCGCCTGCTCACCCGGCTGCTGTCGGTGGCCAGGCGGCCGGCCGTCGCCCGCCTGCTGCGCCGTCCCCAGGTTCGCCGCCTGCTGCTGGCCGTGCTCGGCGCGGTCCATGTCGGCGGGGACGGCTTCGCCGTGACGGTGCGCGGCGGCACGGTCCAGGCCTCCTTCAGCGGACGGCGGCAAAGCCGCGCCACCGGGCGAATGGCCGCCCTGCTCATCCGCCACCTGCCCGGCCTGCCGGCCGGCGCACACCACGTCGAGCAGCTCGTGGATCCCGCTGCCTTCCTGACCGAACTGGCCGCCGACGGATTCGACCTCGACCTCGGCGACGGCCGTCAGGCCACGCCCGCATGACCGTCACCGAAGCCGCCCGCGGCGCGCGGGTGCTGGCACCGGACCTGGCCTGGGGCGGCATGCTCCTGCTCATCGCCGTGGGCAAACGCTCCCTGTCGGCCTACCTCGCGCAATCGCTGCTCTGCGCCCCCATGCTCGCCGCGTGGGGCCTCGGGCTCGGCTCCCGCCTGCACAGCGCGGCCATCGCCGGCTACGCGGTCGCCGTATGGCTGATCACCGTGGCCGCAGCCCGCGTTCTGGAGCGCCGCCGGCACCCAGGACCCGCCGAGACCGTGCTGCGCCGGTTGTCGCGGCGAAACGCCGGCCTGCGAACCCATGACCAGCGGACGAATGTTCCGCATCGATCCATCAGGAGAACGAGTGTCACAACAGGACCGGGCCCAGGCCCGGCGCACCAAGATAGAGGCCATCCGCGCCGACGACCGGCGCGAGGCGACGCGCAGGAAGAACGCCGTGATCTCGCTGTCGGTTGCCGGCGTGTTCGTCGTGGTACTGGCCGTCATGCTCGCCGTCAACACCTCCCGTCCTGACACTGGCGCGGCCGGCGAGTCACGGCTGGTGCGCCCTGACAGCCACCGCCTGCAGGTCGCCCCGGACGGCAAGGTGACGCTGGTGGAGTTCCTCGACTTCCAGTGCGCCGGCTGCAAGGCGCACTACCCCGTGATAGAACGGCTGCGCCGGAAGTACGCCGGAAAGATCACCCTTGTGGTCCGGCACTTCCCGCTCGCCGCCCACATCAACGCCATGCCCGCCGCCCGCGCGGTGGAGGCCGCTGCCCAGCAGGGCCACTTCGAGGCGATGTACCGGCTGATGTATGAGACCCAGGACCATTGGGGCCGGCAGCAGAGGTCCGCCGAGGGAGTCTTCCGCGGCTATGCCAAGGGGCTCGGGCTGGACATGAACGCCTGGAACAAGGCCTACGACGACCCGGCCACCCTCGCCCGCGTACAGAAAGACGCGGCCGACGGCGAGGCCTTGGGCGTCCAGGGCACCCCGACGTTCTTCCTCAACGGCACGAAGATCCAGCCTCGATCCGAGGACGAGTTCACGGCGGCCATCGATGCGGCGCTCGCCAGGTGACCGCGCGGCGCCGCCCGCAAATCCGCCCGCGATGCCGCCCTTTCCTCGGCTGCTGCCAGCTCTGCTGCTGATCGGCGGCGCCGCCGGACTGCTCGCATCGTTCGTACTCACCGTCGAGAAGATCGCGCTGCTGAAGGATCCGGCTTACGAGCCGAGTTGCAGCATCAATCCCATCCTCGCCTGCGGCTCCATCATGCGAACCCCCCAGGCGGAGCTGTTCGGCTTCCCGAACCCGCTGCTGGGCATCGCAGGCTTCGCCGTCGTCACGACCGTGGGCGCCACCCTGCTGGCCGGGGCCCGGCTCGGTCGGTGGTTCTGGCTCGGCTTACAGGCAGGCGCCACGGTAGGTGTCGTCTTCGTGCATTGGCTGATCCTTCAGAGCCTCTACGTCATTGGCGCGTTGTGCCCCTATTGCATGATCGTCTGGACGGTCACCATTCCGATCTTCTGGTACGTCACCCTGCACAACGCGACCACCGGCGACCTGCGCCCATCAGCGGCCGCGCGGCGGGCGGCCCAGGCGGCGGCCGGCTATCACACCGTGGCCCTGACCCTGTGGTTCCTCGGCATCGTGACCTTGATCGCGGCGCGGTTCTGGGCGTACTGGAGCACCTTGATCTGAGCCGATCAGGGTCAACGCCTGGCTGGCCCCGTCACCCCCCGAGGCGTACGAGCCCCGCCTGGACATCGACTTCACCCGCCTGCATGACGGGCTGGCCGAGGCCTGATCGTTGACTGGGTGTCCGTAGCCGGCTTCCAACCCGGTCAGTTGGCACGATCGATCTAGGCTCAGCCGGTTCTTCCCGAGTTCTCCGGCTGTGGCCGAACACTCTCTATGCCGTGCCGGCAGGCGAGGAGGGCGGCCTGGGTCCGATTGGCGCAGCCCAGCTGGACCTGCTGCGGATGGCCGGATCGCTCATCGCGCTCGACTGAATCCCTGCCACGGTCGAGCGCGAAAATCGCTCGGTCTGCTACTCCCCGGCGTCGCCGGTGGTGGTGAGGGTGGCGTAGAACGCCCGCACGTCCTCCACCAGCAGCCCGGGCGACTCGAGCGCCAGGTAGGCGCCGCCGCCGGCGAGCTCGGTCCACCGCACGATAATGGCATCACGCTCGGCGAAGCGGCGGATCGTGACGTCTTCCCTCGCCAGGAGCACCCCGGTGGGGACCGTCACCCGCTGCTTGGGCGCGTAGGCGCCTGGGTCGTGACCCACCTCGTAGTAAAGGTTGGCCACCGAACCGGCGGTGGCGGTGAACCACATGACGCTCACGTCGGTCAGGATCCGGTCGCGGGAGAAGGCGTCCTCGGGCAGTTCGGCCGCCGAGTCGGTCCATTCCTTGAACTTCTCCACGATCCACGCGAGCTGTGCGACCGGAGAGTCGGTCAAGCCGTAGGAGATGGTCTGCGGCCGGGTGGACATGATCTGGTTGAAGCCCAAGCCGTCCTGCATGAAGGTCTGCATGATGCCCAGGCGCCGCTGTTCATCGGCGGTGAACTCGCTCTCGTCCGGAGAGGGGAAGGCGACGTAGGCGTTGACGTGCACGCCGATCAGCCGCTCCGGCACCTGGCGAGCCAGCTCCAGTCCCAAGTTGGCGCCTCCGCCGCCGCCCTGCGTGCCGTACCGCTCGTAGCCGAGTCTGGACATCAGCTCGGCGAAGGCGGCAGCCGTCCGGGGGACCGTCCAGCCCGGGGAGGCGAGGTAGCCGGAGAAGCCGACACCCGGGCAGGAGGGCACGACCAGGTGGAAGTGGCGCGACAGCGGTTCGAGGACGTCAAGGAATCCGATGACGCCGCCGGGGTTGTCGTGCAGGAGCAGCAGCGGCAGAGCGTCCTCGGAGCTGGATCGGATGTGGAGGAAGTGGATGTTCTGCCCGTCGATTTCGGTGACGAACTGCGGGTGTTTGTTGTACTCGGCCTCGGCCGCCCGCCAGTCGAAGTCGTTGAGCCAGTAGTCGGTCAGTCCCTTGAGGTAGTCGAGCGGCACGCCCCGGCTCCAGCCCTGTCCCGCGATCTCGCGGGTCCATCGGGTACGGCGGAGCCGTTCGTGCAGGTCATCGAGGTCGGCTTGGGCAATGTTCACGCTGAAGGGCTTCATGTCCACGACTCTAGGCAGGGCTCGACGCGGCAGCATGAGTCATCGCATAGGTAATATCCGGACATATGCTTCGGGGCCGAACGCGCGAGTCGCGCACCATTGACGAGTTGCTCAGTGACGCACGGGCCAGCCGTAGCGGCGCCCTGGTCATCCTCGGCGAGCCGGGCATCGGCAAGACGGCCCTGCTGAACCACGCCGCGGCGGCCGATGATCTGCAGATCTTGCAGACGACCGGCATCGAGGCGGAGGCCGAACTGGCCTTCGCCTCGCTCCACCTGCTGTTCGGGCCAGTGCTCAGCCGCCTCGACCGCATCCCCGAACGGCAGGCCGCCGCCCTGCGCGGCGCCTTCGGGCTCGGCCCGGCCGGTACGGGAGACCGGTTCCTGATCGGGCTGGCCGTCCTGTCACTGCTCGCGGAACTGGCAGAGGACGGCCCGGTGCTGTGCCTGGTGGACGACGCGCAATGGCTTGACCGCGCCTCGGCGGACGCACTGGTCATCGCCGCCAGGCGGCTGGCCGGTGAAGGGGTGGCGATGCTGCTGGCCGCCCGCACCGGGTTCACCGCGCCAGGGCTGCCGGTACTGGAACTGGCAGGCCTGGATGAGGTGGCCTCCGGCGAGGTGCTCAACTCCGCCGCCCGCCCGCTGACCGCCGAGTTTCGGCAGCGGATCCTCGCCGAGGCCGCCGGAAACCCGCTCGCACTCCTGGAGCTGCCGAAGTCCGGTGAAAGCCAGGGGGAACTCTCGCTCACCACCCGGCTGGAGGAGGGCTTCGCCCACCAGGTGGACGGGCTATCCACGGCCGCGCGCGTCCTGCTCCAGGTCGCCGCCGCCGACGCCACCGCGGATCCCGCGATCATACTGGCCGCAGCGCGCACGCTGGGCTGCGCCCCGGAACACCTGGAAGAGATCAGCGCGGCCGGTCTGATCCGTACGGCCGACGGTTCACGGCTGGAGTTCCGTCATCCGCTGGTCCGGGCGGCTGTCTGGCAGCGGACGCCGCTGGCCCGGCGGCTGGCCGTCCATCACGCCCTCAGCCACGTTCTGGAAGGTACGGCGGACGCCGACCGCAGTGCCTGGCACCTGGCCGCCGCCACGCTGACGGCCGATGAGCAGGTCGCGGCGCGGTTGGAGGCGACCGCCGCCCGTGCCCACGTCCGCAGCGGCTACGCCGCGGCAGCCTCGGCCTACGAACGTGCCGCCGCGCTCAGCCCTTCGGCCGACGAGCGCGCCCGCAGGCTCACCCTGGCGGCCGAGGCCACCGAATTCAGCGGCCGTTTCGATCGGGCCAGAACCTTGGCGCTCGGCGCCGGGAACCCCGGCGCCGAGCTGACGTCCCGCCTGATCCGCGTGCGGGCCTGCTCCGACTACGGCGAGGGACACCTGCAGGGCGCGCACGCAATGCTGTCGGCCGGTGTCGACCACCTGGCCGCTACCGACCCGAGTTCGGCGGCCTGGCTGCTGCTGGATGCCGCCTCCATGATCTGGCTCGACGGCGACCGTGACATGGCCCACCGCACCGCCGAGCAGCTCGACGCGCTGCGGGTGCCGCCCGACGCCGACGTCGTCGCGATCCACCAGCTGTGCCGCTGGTTCGTGGTGCTCGCCCTCGCCCGACCCTCCGCCGGGCTGCCGCCACTGGCCCAGGTGATCGAGTCCGCTCGCGCGCAAGCCGGACCCGACCGCCGCGGACTGCTGCTGATCGGCGGGCTCGGCCTGGCCGACCACGACGCCCGCACCCACCAACTCGCCCTGGCGGCCACCGCCACCATCCGCGCCGAGGGCCGCATCGGGCTGCTACCGCAGGCGCTGACCTTCCTGTCCCGCGTCGAGTACGCCCGCGGCCGCTACGCCGACGCGCGCGGCTTCGCTGAAGAGGCCGCCAGCATCGCCGCTGACACCGGGCAACCCGCCTGGTCACGTCTGGCCACCATCTTGCTGGACCAGCTTGCCGCCGTCCACGGAGACCCGCTCGACCCCGCCAGCGCCAACCCCGCCGCGCTCACGCTCCTCGACCTCGGCCAGGGCCGCCCCGAGCAGGCCCTGCTCGGGCTGGAGGCGCTCGTGTACGGCAAATCCCGCAACAGAACCCCCGCCATGCACCTGGTACCCGACCTGGTCGAGGCCGCCGTGCGCAGCGGTAGGAACGCCCGCGCGGCAGAGCCGTTCACCCGGCTGGAGTCCTGGGCCGAGATGCTGCACCAGCGGTGGGCCGACGCGCTGGTCTCCCGCTGCCGTGCCCTGCTGTCCACCACCCCGGACGCCGACGCGCACTTCCGTGCCGCGCTTGCCTCGCACGAACGGCCCTTCGGCCGCGCTCGCACCGAACTGCTGTACGGCGAATGGCTGCGCAGGGCACGCCAAACCAGCGACGCGCAAGAGCACCTGCGGGCCGCGCTGGAGGCGTTCGAGTGGCTCGGCGCGCGCCCCTGGGCCGAGCGGGCACGCACGGAGCTGGGCGCCACCGGCTGGAGCACCCAGCGCAACACTGGTGCCGACCGCTGCGCCCAGCTCACACCGCAGGAACGACAGATCGTTCGCTTGGCCGCCCAAGGGCTGTCGAACAAGGACATCGCCGCGCATCTGTTCCTGAGCCCGAGAACCGTGGGGCAACACCTCTACAAGGCCTTTCCGAAGCTCGGCGTCACCGCACGCACCCAGCTCGCGAAGCTCACCCTCAGTGACTGAGCAGACTTCTGCGATTCGATGGGCGTCGGCATCTTGGTGCTGCTGCTGCGCCAGAGCCGGGAACAGCAGAGCACGCTGCTCTTGTCGGCCGTCCCGCACCACATGGAGCGCATTTTGGCCGTCACCGGCCTGCTGACCGCCTTCCACATCGAGGCGTCGGTGGAGGAGGCTGTCCAGGTCGTGCAAGGCAGCACCAAGGCCGGCGGCCGCGCCACAGCCACCGGGCGTCGTGCCGGGCCGCCACCTGCGTCATCCCAGCCAGAACACCGTTGCCGTGAAACGGCTCATCGACTTGTTCGCCGGTACCGTCGCAGGCCCTGACACGCGCAGCGGCGCCGAGGCCGAACAGTAGGCAGAGGCACCTCGGCGGCGTTCGACGCGCGCGGCGCGCCTGGCCTGGTTCTCGCCCGAGTACCGCGGCGCGTTCGTGCGGACGTGCCGCCGTCGGTCGAGGAGACGCCGTACGTGCGACTGGGTGCCGCTCTGGCGAGCGGGATCACGCTCGGGGCGCAGCCGCGGCAGTCGCCCGGCGGATCACCGGCCCTGACTGATCGAAGCCTGCGATGCCACCACGACTGGCATCGACGAACCGTCGCCGCGGCATGCTTCAGGTTCCTGCCCCTGTCTGCTGGCGGTCCGGTGGGCACTTCGGCAGATTGACAGGCTCGGCATTCTTGTCAGCCACGCCTTCCCGGCCAATCCCGGCGGTCCTCGACAGGCTGCCTGCGGGAAGCGGCGCGGCGGCGGACGGCGACGTGGGACCGTCGCGGTGGAACCCACAGCGCAGCGGCGCTGATGATCGCGGAAAAGATCAGCAGAATACCTGCCAAGATCTCAAGCAGCACACTGATCGACATAAGGACTCCCCCTCGGCCTCGCCTGGAGATGCGGCCACGAGGACGAAGGTCTTCCCGCACCCTCCGCCTCTGCAGCCGCGTCGGGCAGGCCGCGAGCAAGACGGCGGAGGGCCATCCTGCCGGGCCTGTCCAGGCGTGCAGACCGTGATGACGACCGGGATGCCGGATGGCGGGTACTCCCCTTGCGTGCTCCTTCCACTATCAACCCAGCTCGCGGTGCCGGTCAAACGCTTGACGATCACCACGGGGAGCCGCCGAAGTGGAGCTGACCAGGGGGTTCGCCTAGCCTGGAAGGGCGAGGGGAGTACTTCCCAAGAGCCGGCCCGGTCAGTACGGGCGTGACCTCGTCCCCGGGCGGCCGCCCGCACGGTCGTGGGTGAAGGAGACCTCGAACAGCCCTGTCGCGTTCGAGGAGGTTCCATGCCCGCCCCAACCAGTCTGATGACGGCTGCTCCGCTGGAGACGATCGGCTCGCCGCAGCTGTGGGCGATCACCGTTGGCTGCCTCGCGCTGCTGC
Source organism: Nonomuraea mesophila (assembly GCF_004352805.1). NCBI lineage: Bacteria > Bacillati > Actinomycetota > Actinomycetes > Streptosporangiales > Streptosporangiaceae > Nonomuraea > Nonomuraea mesophila. The sequence goes on along the minus strand of NZ_SMLD01000012.1, from coordinate 24,598 downwards.
TGGGCGCGGATTTCCTCGTGACGCGGCGCCCGCACGAGGTGCAGATGACTGAGGCGGTCGGCTGGTCGGTCTTCTACCTGGCGCTTCCTCTGCTGTTCGGCGTCTATGTGTGGCGTGCGTTCGGATCGCAGGCGGCGGTGGAGTTCTACACCGGGTACGTGGTGGAGAAGTCGCTGTCGGTGGACAACCTGTTCGTGTTCATGCTGCTGCTGTCGGCCTTCGCGGTGCCACGCGAGCTGGCCCAGCGGGTGCTGCTGTACGGCATCATCGGGGCACTGGCGCTGCGCGCGGTCTTCATCGCCTTGGGCGCGGCAGCGCTGCAGAGGGGTACCTGGGCGTTCCTGCTGTTCGGCGCGATCCTGATCGTCACCGCGGGGAAGATCCTCGCCGACGCGCTAAGCGGCAAGGAGCAGGAGGTGGACATCTCCTCGATGCGCTCGGTCGGTCTGCTGCAGCACTTCATGCCGATCACCGGCGACTACCGCGGCCCTCGCCTGATGGTCCACGAGCAGGGCCGACGCGCCCTGACCCCGCTGGCGCTGGCCATCGTGGCCGTGTTCGCCACCGACATCGTCTTCGCGGTTGACTCGGTGCCCGCAGTGTACGGCGTGACCGAAGACCCCTTCCTCGTCTTCGCCACCAACGCTTTCGCCCTGCTGGGCCTGCGGGCGCTGTACTTCGTGCTGCTGGGCGTGCTGGAGAAGCTACGGCACCTCAACCACGGGCTCGGCGTCATTCTCGGTTTCATCGGGGTCAAGCTCCTCCTGCACTGGGCGCACGGCATCTGGCCTGCGGTCCCAGACATCCCCACCCTCGTCTCACTCGGCGTCATCATCGTGGTCCTGACGACCGTCACGATCACCAGTGTGCACGCCAACCGCCGCGACGCCCGCCGTGATGTCCAACGTGTCACCGGCTCACGCCCGGATGGTTGACCCCGCGTGGCGCCCCGGTTTCCGCTCCGAAGCCATTTCAGGGCCCAAATGGCCCGCGTATGGGGGGCGCAGGACAGGACGATCAACGCCTGGGCCGGACTCGGTGGTCCTCCCGGCGTCCCTCGGGCGTGTACATCTAACGACTGTTAGATGTACACGCCGGACCCGGCTTCGGAAGGCCGTCCACGTGCGGGATCCACCCGGGCTTAGCGCTAATACTCGTGAGCAGAGTCCCGACACCCCGTCCACGTCTGCCCGGCCGGTCATTGTCATACAGAGGGGCGGCGGTGCCGCTCACACGGCGGGCCGAGGTCCTGCGGCCCGGCGCAGCCGGTTGGCGATCGCGGCTCCCATCCCCTGCTCCGCCGGCGGGGAGGCGATGATGAGGTCGCAGCCTCGCTGGTCGAGTTCGCGCAAGAAGGCGTACAGCTCGCGCGCGTAGGCGGGCATCGACGCGGGCAGCGCCACCACGGCGTGCGCTTTCACCTCGGCCTCGGCGAAGCCGGCAGGAAGCAGGACGCCCACCCGGTGCCCCGATTCCTGCGCGCGTTCCGCTTCGGCGATCACCTTGTCGGGCTCGACCAGGACGACCCGGGCCCGCGGCGCGTAGTGCGAGGGATGCTGGCCGGGCACCCGGATGTGGCTCGTCGATGGGACCGCGAACGGGCGCCCCAGCGCCGCTTGCAGGTCTTCGCGCGTCACTCCGCCGGGCCGCAGGATGCTCGGAGCATCGCCCGTGGCGTCGACGATGGTCGACTCGACACCGACCTGGCACCGGCCGCCGTCCAGCACGACGTCGACGGCGTCGCCGAGTTCGGCGCGGACGTGGCCGGCCGTGGTGGGGCTGACCGAGCCGAAGCGGTTGGCTGAGGGGGCCGCGATGCCGCCGCCGAAGGCGGCCAGCAGCGCGAGCGCGACAGGATGGGCGGGCACGCGCACGGCCACCGTCTCCAGGCCGCCGGTCGTCTCCAGGGGCACCCGGCGGCCGCGCCGAAGCACCAGCGTCAACGGCCCCGGCCAGAAGCGTTCAGCCAGCAGCCGCGTGGGGGCGGGCACGTCCGCCACCCAGTCGCCCAGCTGCTCCGCGTCGGCGAGGTGGACGATCAGCGGGTGGGAGGGCGGCCGCCCCTTGGCCTGGAAGACGCGCGTGACGGCGGCGCCGTCGGCGGCGTTGGCACCCAGCCCATAGACGGTCTCGGTCGGGAAGGCCACCAGACCTCCGCCGCGCAGCACCCCGGCCGCCCTGTCGATGGCCGCCCTGTCGATGGCCGCCCTGTCCGCGGCCGCGCTGTCGATGTCACCTGGTCTTGCCGTCACCCTCGCCATCCTTCCACTGCTGTTTGCCGCCGCATTCCGTGCGCAGCGACGCGACGATGTTCAATGACGCTCCGGTACCCCGCCCGCGCAAGCTAGAGCAGCCGGCAGCGCCACCACTCCTTCAGGGCCCAGCCCTTCTGCCCGAGCACGTGCAATGCCTGCTCGCCCAGGCAATCCGAAGCCGCCACCCGGAGGCGTATTCAGACCGCAGCCCTGCTCAGGCCATGCGCGGCGACCAGCCGCGCACTGCCATCAGCCAGCCGATACGACAGGCCCACCACCGCCAGGCGGCCATCGGCCACCCGCTCGGCCAGCACGCGCGAGCGCTCCAGCAGCAGGTCGGCGCTGTGCCGTATGTGCTCATGCAGGATCTGCTCGCCCTGATCGTGTCCGGCGGCGCGGGCCGCCAGCACGCTCGGCATCACCCGCTCGACGACGTCACGGACGAACCCGGCCGGAGTGCTGCCGCCGTCGGCGGCGGCCCGCGCCGCCGCGATGGCTCCGCACGACTCATGGCCCAAGACCACGACCAGCGGGCAGCCCAGCACGCTCACCCCGAACTCGATGCTGCCCAGCACCTCAGTGCCGGCCACGTGTCCGGCCGTGCGGACCACGAACAGATCACCCAGGCCCCGATCGAAGATGATCTCGGCGGCCAGCCGGGAATCGGAGCACCCGAACAGCACCGCGAACGGGCTCTGCGCCGGCGCGGTCTCGGCGCGGCGGGCGGCATCTTGGTTGGGGTGCTCCGGCGTACCGGCGACGAACCGCTGGTTACCCTCCAGCAGCATCGCCAACGCATCATCGGGCGTCAGCCTCAGGATCTCAGTCATGGCCGCAGGCTACTGGGTATCAGGCCACGGCCCACGTACCGTCCCGATGCCGGCCGCACGCGCCCCCACGCTCGGCTCCACCAACGCGGCCACTCGATGCCGGAAAACTGCTTCCGGTATTCTGGACGCTGTTGGGTCCGGCCCAGCACCGACCATGCTCGGCCACCGCCCACCGTGGCAGCAGGCACGATGTCGAACCTCCACCCCGTTCCCGCCGTCACACCCTGCGGGCACCGTGGCGCCGGCCGACGACTGATCGTGACGGCATGGGCGTCCCGGAACACCGCGTGACTGGCGCCTGGATGCCCACGCCCCTCACGGCCTGGCTCCCCCTCCAGCAGCTCAGCCACCGTTCATGCATACCAGCAAGTGGGGGCACCGATCGTGAACGTCCCGGACTGGGGCTCCGACCGATGTCAGGAGAGGGCCGGCTCTTGCCTCACGCCAGCACGCGACGGTCGCCGTTTTCCGGGCTCGATGGTGGAAACGCAGGAGGAGCCATCGCACCCTGTTCGTCGAGCAGGTCGGTGACCAAGACCCTTGGCTCCGTCCCAAGCCATGCGGGCGGCCACGGCCACACCGATCCCGCCGGCGCCACTGTCACGACAACTACCGTGTCCTGCGGACCAGACATGCTCGTCTTTTCCTGTTGTTCGTTGATTCGTCGGGAAGTACGGGGTCAGGCGTTCGAGACGCCGGTGGCCGCGGTTGCGCGGGTGTAGTCGGAGAAATCGGGTGGCCGGTGACCACCGTGACACCAGCCAAACAGGTCCTGAGCTGCGCAAACAACTTCCGCTTTCAGCTCGGCTCGCACCGTTCGATGTCCGACGGCAGGACGGCTCGTTGGCCCGTCTAGATCATCGAGGCTCGTGTCTGCTCTTTGCCTATCCGATGTCGAGGCCTATCTGATGCCGAGCGCCCCGCTGGGGCACAGCCGGACGGCCTCGGGCGCGGTGAGCGCGCACATGCCGGCGCTGATGCAGACGGTGGCGTCGGCGGTGATCCGCATGCTCCACCTACCAGGTGACGGGCAGTTCGTGGATGCCGTACGCGAGATTTCCGTGTTCGTCAGGCAGTTCGTCCATCTCCTCGGCTTCGGCTTTCGGTCCGGTGAACCCGAGCAGGTGGTCATCGCAGTAGCGCACATACCGCAGTCGCCGGAAGCCGGGATCGTAGGATCCACGCTCGGCAGGCTCCGCATTCGATCACGGGCCTTCCGGGCTTCGGCTGGGTCTCCGGCTCTGCGGGCCCGCGCGAGTGTGTTGGCCTCCTTGAGGTAGGCAGGGTTGCGCGACCCGCCTCCCCCTCGGGTGTATTCCGGGATAAGAACCGTCTCGACGAAGACGTCCAACCGGTGCAGATAGATGTTCGAGAGGATGGGTGAAGCGCAACCGCCTTGCGGTGCACCGCTGAGCGTCGCGTTCCAGACCCAGTCCTCCAGGTATCCGGCTTGGAGCATGTTGCGCAGCAGCCTCAGGAACCGGTTGTCGTGGATCTTCTCCGCCAGGATCGAGAGCATGACCTGATGATCAAGGCTCCCGAAGCAGTCGGCGATGTCTCCCTCGATGAACCAGGGTCACGGTCGTCGCGGGGCATGGGTGACGCCGCTGATCGACGCTCCAGCTGGACATTTCTGACCAACCACGCCCGCGTGCTGCTGATCATTGCGGCGGATCCGCAGGTGCGGATCCGCGGCATCGCCGAGAGCATCGGCATTACCGAACGAGCCGCCCAGGGCATCGTGACCGACCTGCTGGAAGCCGGCGAGACGGGACGAAACCTCCCTTGTCGACGATGCGATGACCGCTATGACGGCTATGACGAACCGTCATTCAGGTATCGGACTTCAGTCATGGCGTGGACCCGTGCGCCATCCTGGCGCGCCGGCCGCTTCGCCGCCCTGGACGACACTGCGCGATGCCGCTGGTCCATGGCGGGTGGGCCGAGCGTCCGGCGCCACGATGGCGTCCATGAGGCGGGCGGCCAGCGTCCGGATGTGCTCGGCCAGTTCAGGTGGCTCGTGCGCGGTGAACGGCGCCCCTATCAGAGCCACCCACAGAGCCAGTTCGTCGAGTGAGTTGGAGCCGCAGACCAGCGTGCACGTCCGCTCGTCGATGGGCTCGACCGTGCCGGTCGTAGGGGAAACACGCTCGGCCACGGTCTCCGCGGGGGCGTGGACGGTGAAGCGGCCCTGGTAGCGGTAGGGGGCGCTGGAGATCGTGTGGGAGGTGTATCCCGCGAGGTCGGTGGCGGGCGGGTCGCGGGGGACGAAGCGCGGGCCGTTGGGTGAGCGCAGGCTGAGCCGGTCGAGGCGGAAGGTGCGCCAGTCGGCGCGCTCGGTGTCGTAGGCGACCAGGTACCAGCGGCGGCCGGTGGCCACCAGCCGGTACGGCTCCGCCATCCGGCTGCTGTGGACGCCGTCGTGAGAGCGGTAGTCGAAGCGCAGGGTCTCATGATCGCGGCAGGCCGCCGCGATGGCGGTCAAGGCGCCGGGGTCGACCGCGGGCATGTTGGTGGTCATCGGGACCGTCATCGACTGCAGCGCGTGGACGCGGTGCCGCAACCGGGGCGGCAGCACCTGCTCCAGCTTGATCAGCGCCCGGACCGAACTCTCCTCGATTCCGGTCACGGTGCCGCCCGCGGCGGTGCGCAACCCCACGGCGACCGCCACCGCCTCCTCGTCGTCCAACAGCAGCGGCGGCAGGTCGGCTCCGCCGCCCAGCTGGTATCCCGCCACCCCGGCGACCGCGTGGACGGTATAGCCGAGCTCGCGCAACCGGTCGACGTCGCGGCGTACGGTGCGCGGGGTCACGCCGAGGCGGTCCGCCAATTCCGCGCCCGGCCACCGGCGACGGGTCTGCAGGAGGGTCAGGAGCTTGAGCAGCCGAGCCGAGGTTTTCAGCATGGCTCCATCCTGCCGGACACCTAGGACTCATCCTGTCCTAGGTGTCCCCTAATGTCGGCGTCATGAGCGACAACGACTTCGAGATTCGCCCGTTCCGCATTCAGATCCCCCAGGCCGAACTGGACGACCTGCGTGAGCGGATCGGCCGCGCCCGCTGGCCGAGCGAGATCGACGGCCAGGACTGGAGCCGCGGAGTGCCCGTCGGCTATCTCAAGGACCTGGCCGCCTATTGGGCCGAGGGCTACGACTGGCGCGTCTGGGAAGCCAGACTGAACGCCTATCCGCAGTTCACCACCGAGATCGGCGGACAGGACATCCACTTCCTGCACGTCCGCTCCACCAGGCCCGACGCCCTGCCGCTGATCCTCACCCACGGCTGGCCCGGCTCAGTCGTGGAGTTCCTCGACCTGATCGAGCCGCTCTCGGAGGACTTCCACCTGGTCATCCCCTCCATCCCGGGCTTCGGCTTCTCCGGGCCGACCCGGGAGGCCGGCTGGACGACCACGCGCATCGCCGCCGCCTGGGCCGAGCTCATGCGCCGACTCGGCTACGACAGGTACGGCGCCCAGGGCGGCGACTTCGGCGGCGGCATTGCCCGGGCGCTGGGCCTGGTCGCTGCGGACAACGTCGTCGCGGTGCACGTCAACGGCGGCACGACCTACCCGAGCACCGCCGAAGACGACCCCACGCTCACCGATCGGGAACGGGCCAGGGTGCGGCGGCTGCAGGAGTTCATGAACGAGGCCGGCGGCTACATCGCCATCCAGTCCACCAGGCCGCAGACCCTCGCCTACGGACTGACCGACTCTCCGGTCGGCCAGCTCGCCTGGATCATCGACAAGATCCGCGACATGACCGACCTGGCCAAGCCGCTTCCGCACGAGGCGATCGACCGGGACCTGCTGCTCACCGATGTGACGATCTACTGGCTGACCGGCACGGCGGGCTCCTCGGCGGCGCTCTACTACGAGGACGGGCAGGAGTGGGGCGAGCAGAAGACGTCCTCGGTGCCGACGGCCGTGGCCCTGTTCACCATCCAGGACATCGCGCTGCGCCGCGATGAGGAGAAGATCAACAATGTCGTGCGCTGGTCGGACTTCGACCGTGGCGGCCACTTCGCCGCGATGGAGGCCCCCGATCTGCTGCTCGGCGACCTACGGGAGTTCTTCGGCGCCTACCGGTGACCCCACTGGTCCGAGCCGCGGCCCGGATCACGGCCAGGACCTGGGCCTAGCGAGATCCCCGTGATCGCGTTCGCGGTGCCCTCACCGTGATCCCGCACCCCTCGCCCCCGGCCTGCGCGAGCGCGCCTGGGGCATCGGCTCATCCATCCGGCGCGGCGACAAGGAGAACCCCTCGCCGGGGCGGTGCGCCACTCCGGCACGTTGTCCGGTACATCGCGGCGGACGTCGCATGGTGGCCGGCATGAGCTCCGCGCTGAAGGTCGCCGTCCTGCGCGGGGTGGCCAGGAACCGCAACCGCGCCGCCATCGCCTTCTGGCTGATCTGGTGCCAGACCAAGAAGCACTGGGCCGCGCCATCGGTCCCAGCCGACGTCGAACGCCGCAAGGAGAGCGCCGACGAGACCCGCGCGGTCGCCAAGACCACCATCCACCGGCTGCTGTCCCGCCGCGACATCCCGCTCCGGGCGAAGACGCTGTGGCGGATGCTGTACGAGACGGCGGCCCGGGCCGCGGAGATCCTGGCGCTGAACGTCGAAGACCTCGACGTGGAGCACCGCCGCGCCCCGTCCGCTCCAAAGGCGGGGCCACCGAGGGGGTGTATCGGGACAGCGGCACCGCCCACCTGCTGCCCCGGCTCCTCCAGCTCCCGGACGGCAGCACACGCACGCACGGCCCGCTGTTCCTGTCCGAACGCCGCCAGGTCCCCGCCCGACGCCCGGCCGCTGCCGACATCTGCCCGCACACCGGCCGCGCCCGCCTCGGCTACGACCGCGCCCGCGTCCTGCTGGAGAAGTACGCCGGGCTCGATCTGCACCAGCTACGCCACAGCGCCGCCACCCACCTCGGCGAAGCCGAAGTCCCGCTGCAGCTCATCATGGGCAAGACCCGGCACAAACCCGGCGCCGAAGCCATCGCCAAGGTCACCGAGGTTCTGGCGCTCCGTCCCCGTACCCACTGATCAACTGAGTGGCGGCTCGCAGGAGCTATAGGAGTTCCGGGCCTGGTCTGGCGGTTGCCACGCCCGCAAGCGCAGGGATCTGATCATGTCGGCGAGACTTCTGCGTGGCTCCCGGTGCCGGGGAGGCGGAAACACTCGCACAGGCGTTCGAGGCCCAGGCCGCTGATGATCAGGCGTTCCTTCGCGTTGCTGAGTACGTCCGCGCTCCAGGTGACCCCTCCGCCGTCGCCGAGGTTGAGGTCGTCTCCGCTCGGGCTGGTGGCGCGAATCTCGAAGCAGGCGCCGGTGTAGTAACCCCGGCCGCTGCTGCGGTCGTCGTCGAAGGCGAACACGGTGCCGGGATGCGCCGCCGCGAGTCGGTCCAGGACGTTCGTCCGCAAGGCTCGGCGGTGCTGTCCGCCGGTGAGATCGGTGACCGTCACGCGTATCGCGTCGGCCTGGTATCCGAGGGCGCGGGCACCCTCCAGGACATCGAGGAGGGCGCCGATCTGCTCGGCCAAGGCCGCCATCTCGAAAGCTATGCAGCCCTCATCGCGGCCGGCGGTGCATAGACCCAGCAGCGCGAAGTGCGCCGTCATGGCTGGTGTGGCGAAGGCCTGGCCGCGTATCACCCGATGGACGGCTGCCAGGCGCACCCGCTCGCGTGAACGTGGATCGGCCCGCAAGAGGTCCCGGCGGCGTGCCGCACACTCCAAGGCCAGAACATTGGTGACGTCCGCGACGACCTCGGTGGTGCGCATGGTCGTCACTACTTTGTTCTGATCTGCGGTCGCCACCGCCGAGACGGTCCCGAGCGGGCACAGTGGCGACAAGGTCAGGCTGGTGAAGAAGTGCTCGGCCAGCCGATCGTGTACCAGGATCTCCAGGGAGGCCAGCTCGGCAGGGTCCAGCTCCGAGGGGCGAGTAAACCGGTTGTGTTCGTAGGACCGGAGCAGATGGGCAGGTGCTACAACGGCGGCGCGGCGGCGGGAGACTTCCAGTAGCAGCGTCTGCAGATCAGTCGGCGATAACCGTTCGGTGAGCGCGTCCAGCAGTTCGGGGACGCCGCTCGTGCGCACGATCCTGCCCGTTCGGCTTCTGAGCTGGTGTGGAAGGTGCGCCGGTCGAGGAGTTCGCACTCCAGTGAGGCGAAGAAGCTCTCGGTGATCGCGTTGTCGAAGCACGTGCCGGTGTGCGCCCTGTCGACGGGCGCACACCGGCCTGTTCACACCGCGGGCCGAAGGCGATCGAGGTGTACTGTACTGGCTGCCGTTGTCGCTGTGGTGAATCACCCCGGCCTGCGGGCGGCGGGTGGATTGCCATCGCCGCGGCGGGAGAACACGTCCAGCACCACCGCCAGGTACACGAAGCCCTGCCAGGTCGGCATGTAGATGATGTCGGCCGTCCAGACCTGGTTCGGCTCATCGGCGGTGAATCGGCGTTTGACCAGGTCGGATGCGGACGCAGCGCGCGGGTCGGGGATGGTGGTGCGACAGCCCTTGCGCCTGCTCACCCCGGCCAGCCCGGCGGCTCGCATCAACCGGGCCACCCGCTCGCCGTCGATCTCGCGCAGATCGGCATGGATGCGCGGCGCACCGTAGATCTCGTCCGAGGCCTGGTGACGCCGCTGGATCTTCGCGGTCAGCCCGGCGTCGCGTCCGGCCCGTGCCGACGGGCCACGCCGCAGCCGGGCGACCCAGGCGTAGTACAGACTCCTTCTTCCGGGCACCAGGGTTCCCCAGAGATCAGGTGTCCACCAAACCGGGTCAACTCCATGACGCTCAACTGCCGCTGGTCTTGCTGGGGGTCATGCTTGGGATGCTCTGCGGCTGGTACTGCTTGCAGGCTTCCTCGGCCTTCTTGAACTCCGGGGTGTTGGATTTGTCGTTCTTCACGAAGGCGCCGTCTGTGCCGGGGTCGGGGAACGACGGCACGCCGTTCTCGCGCATGCACGTGGCGAAGGCTGCTGCATCACCCTGCGGCGCCATGGACGCCTCGGTCCCGCCGGGTTCCGGGTCACCTCCGCAGGCCGCGCCGCCCAAGGCGACTGCGGCCAGCACGATGGCCGCCACGATGCTCCTGCGCGAGCGCTTCTGACCGGGGATGCTGTTCATGTCGATCTCCATCGTTTGTCGGTGTATGGGTGTTCGGGGTCGTCGGTTCGTCGGCGGTGCTGGGTGGCAGCCCTCCGGCCCACGGCGGGCGGGGATTCATGATTGACCGCAGGTCTCGGGGCACAGCTTGGCCTCGGGGTAGCGCGATGACGGTTTGTCAAGGATGGGCTGCCGCTGCGACATCAGGTGCTGGTCGAAGAAGGCCGCCACGTACGCACGGGTGAGCTCGATGGCGCGCGCCGCCGGCAGGACGCCGTAGGAGGGCTTGCTGCCGAGGGCCTCCGCCAGCAGCGGGCCGTCAGTGAAGGACTGGTGTTCGGCGCCCGTCAGCACGATCCAGCGCTTCCACCCGGTCAACAGCTTCCAATCGCGGTCCCAGGTGGGGGCGGCGCCGCCGGGAACGTGCTGCGCAGAGCCCAGGAACATGAACGGCCGGGAGAACCCGTTCTTGGGGATGCGGGCGTAGGTGGTGCCGTCCATGTCGATCCCGGCGCGGATCCGAGTGTCCTTGATCATGGCCGACATGGCGCTGGCCCCGCCGATCGACTGGCCCGCCATCGCGATTTTGGAGCGATCGATCAGGCCGGAACCGTCCCACTTCGTCGTCAGCTGGTCGAGCACGAAGGAGACGTCGGCCGCCCGGCCCGTCACCACCCCAGTGCCGAAGCCCGCGTCGGTGTCGCTGTCGCACGCGAGGCATTCGGCGACCTGCCCGTCAGCCAGGGCCGTGGCGTAGCTTTCGTAGGTGTGGTCGATGCCGGCCACCACGTAGCCTCGGCTGGCCAGATCCTCGGCCAGGGACGTGAGCATGCTCATCGGCCTGGTGAAGCCGGGGGACAGCACCACCAGCGGCAGTTTGCGCCCCGCGGGTTTCGCGTCTTTGACGGCGTTGGTTCGCGTCTTGCTCAGCGTGTCGTCCGGCACGCCGCCGATCCCCCACCCCCTCAGGACGAGCTCCGACTCCTTCGGCGACATGTACGGCGCCTTCCGCCCGTCGCGCTGCTTGGTCGGATACCACAGAGTGACCTTGAGCTCCCTGGCATCGACGTCGAGGTTCCAGGGATCGGGGCGCGAAGTGTCCTTCATATGCAGGACGGTGGTGCCGACCGGATGGACGCCGGTGGGTGCGGGCAGGACGGCGGGGCCGGTGGGCGTGGCCGACGGGACAGCGGAGCGAGGCGGCGCGGGCGCGGAGCAGGCGGACGCGGCCAGGACGGCCAGTCCGGCGGCGGCTGCCAGGAGGAGTCTCATCGAGGAGTCCTTCATTTGCGCAGCAGGGTCAGGGCCTTGGCCAGCGCGGGGTCGCGCCCGGCGGCGGCGTCCTGCGGGGTCAGGGGCACGTGGTGGTCGGGAGCCACACCGATCCGGTTGATCTCCTCGCGGTCGGCCCCCAGGCCGTGCCTCGATGGGAAGGCCAGGATCGTGTTGTTGCTGAGCAGGTACGGCTGCGCCGGGCCGGACATGAGGCCGGCGGTTCTGGTGCCGACCAGCTTGCCGATGCGCAGGTCCTTGACGGCGGAGCTGACATGCTCGCACGCCGAGGCGCAGCCGCGATCGGTGAGCACGATCAGCGGCAGGTTGAGCAGCTCGACGGTGTCGTCAGTCCGCAGGCTTTCGCATTTGTCGTCCACGGTGCACAGGTAGTGGGTGGTCTTGCCGTGGACGAACGCGCTCAGCAGCCGGGTCGATTCCGTGATTCGGCCGCCGCCGTTGCCACGCAGGTCCAGCACGATCCCGGCGAGCGTCCGATCGGTGCGCAACCTGAAGAGCGCCTTGAGTGCCCTATCCGCCGAATCGGGAGCGAACCCGCGCACCCGCACATAGGCGACGTCGTCGTCCAGCAGCTTCGACTGCACCACTTGCAGGGTGGCCAGGTCCCGCTGGTAGAGGCCGGGCTTGAGCGACACGCTCCACCGGCGGCCAGTGCTTTCCCGCAAGATCCCCAGCCGGACCGGACGCTCCTGCGGGTATCGCGGGAAGAGGGCGGCGATCGCGGGCGTGGCCTTCCCATCGATGAAGGGCGCCGAACCGTTGATCGATTCGATGATGTCACCCGGGCGCAGCCCGGCCTTCTGCGCCGCGCCACCCTGCACGGTGGTCACGAACAGCGGGGGCAGGGCCACCCCCAGGTTGCGGTCGCCATCGACGTTCGCCTGCAGACCCAGGCCGTAGCCGTCGCCTTCGTAGGACTCGGGGTGCCGCCCTTTGACGTCGTGTGCCCAGGACGCGTGGTTGTCGTCAAGGCTGGCCACCATGGCCTCCAAGGTGGCCACGGCCAGCTTGACGTGCAGGTCGGGGACCTGATCGGTGATCTTCCGGAAGGTGGCCTCGAAAGCGGTCCAGTCGGCTTTGCGGTCACCTTTCAGCGCCGGCATGGTCGCCTCGGGCGCGTCACGCCCGTTACGGTTGAGCTCCTGCGTCAAGGCGATGAACCCGGCGATCAACAGCGAGCGGGCGTCCATCGTGGCGCCGCTGTAGTAGTTGCCGAGGATGCAGAAGTACGCCTGCTCGACCACGTCGATCGTGGTGGGCTTCTCCACGCCGGGAGCGCTCTGGGGCGCCGCGCAGACCGTACCGCCCGCCGTGCTCGCCTGGCTGCGCGGGGGCGTCGGCGCCGTGCAAGCCGCCGCCAGGAGGAGGGCGAGCCCCGCGGTGGCGGTCCTGATGACGGTCATGGCAGCCGCCTGCGGATCCACCGGAAGGACAACCAGGTGAGGGCGAGGGTGAGGACGGCGTAGATCCCGGTCTCGATCCACTGCAAGGGCCAGAAACGTTCGAGGGGCTGGTAGGTCGCCTGCTGCCGGTAGCCGAGCCGGTTGATCTCGGCCAAGCAGCCGTCCTGACCGGCGGCCGATCCCGATGGTGCACAGGGTCCCGACGTCGTGGAGATCCGGATGGGGGCTCCACCATCACCACCGGCGATCGCGCGTCCGGATGGGTCGAGCAGATTGTTGGTCAGGACCCAGGCGCCCGCGTGGCCGGGAACAGCCGAATTCAGCGTGATAGTCGGGTATCGGCCTCCGTCCCGTGGAATGTTAATGCTGTCCACGTTCGCCCGGCCGAGTTCGAAGGGCGCGGTGATCGAGGGCATCAGGTGGGGCCGGACCAGCAGCGGCATGGCGAGCTGGATCGCGGCGAAGACGGTCAGCGTGAGGGCCATGGCAGGGAGCGTGCGCCGCACCAGCATGCCGACGGTCACCCCCAGGACGAAGGCGAAGGCCGCATACCCCATCGGGGCGATGCCCCGCGCGCCGAACACCAGGGGAGCCATCAGGGCCAAGTTTCCGGGGGCGGAGTTGTCCAGGGGGGCGGACCACCAGGTCACCATGAGGCCGCACAGGCAGGCGGCGGCCATGGCGGTCAGGCCGGTGAGCCCGAGCTTGACCGCCAGCCAGCGGCCGCGGGTGATGCTCTGGTTCCACACCAGCAGGTGCGTGCCCGCCTCCAGCTCGCGGCTGATCAACGGTGCTCCCCAGAAGAGCCCGACCAACGCCGGCAGCAGCAGCACGACGAGACTGACGGCCATGAACGGCATCTCGTACGCGCCGAAGAAGCGGTCGTAGAAGCGGCCGCAGGTGTCGTCCTGGGCACAGGCGGTGATCCCGGCGGAGTAGCCGGAGGCCAGGTCGGGGCCGGTCAGAGCCAGGGCGACGGCGAAGATGACGAGTACGGCGGCCATCATCGCGGCCGAGCCGCGCAGCTGGCGCCAGGTCAGCCAGATCATCGCTGCACCTCCAGCGCGGCGCGCCGGCTGTCGGCGGTCTGCTTGTCCATGTAGGCCAGGACGAGATCCTCCAGGCTGAGCTGGGTAACCTTCCAGGCGGGGTCGTGGATCGGGGCGTCGGCACGGACCACGAACGTGCTCTGCCGGTCGGTGTGGCGCGCGGACACCATGTGCTGGTCGGCGGGGAGCCGGTCGGGATCGCGGCGCGAGCCGGTGAGCCGGTGATGGGTGGCCAGCAGCTTGTCGACCTCTCCGGCCACCTGCACGCGCGATTCGACGAGCACGATCAGGTAATCGCATGTCCTATCCAGGTCGGAGACCAAGTGGGAGGAGAGCACCACGCTGAACCGGTGCTCGACGGTGGCCTCTATCAGCCCTTGCAGGAACTCATGGCGGGCCAGCGGGTCGAGTGAAGCGACCGGCTCGTCCAGGATGAGCAGCTCGGGCCGCTTGGCCAGGCCCAGGGTGAGGGCGAGCTGGGCGCGCTGACCACCCGACAGCCTGCCCGCCCGGTGGCTGGGATCGAGGGCGAGCCGCGCGATACGCTCCCGCGCCAAGCCGGCGTCCCAGCGGGGGTTGAGCCGTGCTCCCAACCGCAGGTGCTCGGCGACGGTCAGGCCCGCGTAGACGGGCGTGTCCTGGGCGACGAACCCGACCCGGGCCAGCTGCGCGGGCGTGCCCCCCGGCCGGCCGCCGAGCACGGTGATCCCGCCCCCGGTCGGCTCCAGCTGGCCGCAGGCCAGCTTCAGCAGCGTGGTCTTGCCGGCGCCGTTGGGCCCCACCAACCCGACCACGTGGCCCGCCGGGATGTCGACGGTGCACTCGCGCAGCGCCCAGCGCTTGCCGTATTTCTTGCCCAGCGCCTGGGCCTGCAGAACAGAAGTCACGCTATGTCCTCCTGAGAGGTGGTCCGAAAGGTGGTCATGAACAGGGCCTCGATGCTTTCGTCGTCGAGGCCGGCCCGGCGGGCCTTGCCAGCGATCACATCTACCGGCCGGCGCTTATCGGCGGGCGATCGGCGGACCATATGTGATCCATATGCGAGTGTTGCGATACTGCCCGGATGCGTGTGCTTTTGGTCGAAGACGAGCAGCCCCTCGCCGGGTACATCGAAGCGGGGCTGCGCAAGCACGGCTTCACCGTCGACGTCGCCCTCGACGGCCAAAGCGCGCTGGACAAGTGCGAGATCACGCCGTATGAGGTGGTAGTCCTGGACCGGGACCTGCCGGTCGTCCACGGCGACGCGGTGTGCCGCCGGCTCGTCCAGCAGGGAGTGTCGCGGGTGCTGATGCTGACCGCGTCCGACGCCGTTGAGGACCGAGTGGGCGGACTGATGCTGGGCGCCGACGACTACCTGGGCAAGCCGTTCGCGTTCTCCGAGTTGGTCGCCAGGGTGCACGCCCTGATACGGCGCAGCGCACCGGCCCGCCCGCCGGTGCTGCGCGCCGCCGGCGTGACCCTGGACCCGGCCCGGCGCAGCGCCGAGCGGGACGGGCGGCTGCTGCGCCTGACGCCCAAGGAGCTCGGCGTGCTCGAGCAACTGCTCGCCGCCGGCGGTGACGTGGTCAGCGCGGAAACCCTCCTGGACAAGGTGTGGGACGAGCACGCGGACCCGTTCACCAACGCGGTGCGGATCACCGTCGGCACGCTGCGCCGCAAGCTCGGCGACCCGCCGCTGATCGAGACCGTCACCGGCGCCGGCTACCGAATTGGAGGGTGAGGGGTGGTCCGACTCAGGATGGCCCGGTTGACTGCCCGGGCTCGACTCACTCTGCTGCAGACCGCCCTGGTGCTGACCGCCGGCGCCGCGCTGACCGGGCTGACCTACCTGCTGATGCGCCGCGGCACCTTCGTCACCCGCCCGAACCAGAACGGCGCTGGCCCATCAGGCACACCCCCGCCGATGCCGACAGCCGAGGACCTGCAAGTTCTCGCCGACCGGGTGCAGACCGACACCCTGTCCGCGCTGCTGCCCCAGGCCGCTCTGGCGCTCATCGTGGTAACCGCCCTGGCCGCCGTACTCGGCTGGCTGGTGGCCGACCGAGTGCTGCGCCCGATCCGCGTCATCTCCTCCACCGCCCGGCAGCTGTCGGCTGAGAACCTCACCGAGCGGGTCCCGATCAACACCCCCGCCGACGAACTGTCGGCATTGGCGGGCACGGTCAACGACATGCTCGACCGCATCCAGCGCGGCGTCGCCGAGCGGGACCGCATCCTGGACAGCCAGCGGCTGTTCACCGCCAACGCCGCCCACGAGCTACGCACGCCGCTGACCACTACGCGCACGGCGATCGACGTCACCCTGGACGGCAACCCCAGCCGTGCCGAACTTCTCACGATGGTCGGTGACGTACGCGACGCAGTCGAGCACATGCAGTGCGTCCTGAACGGACTGCTGCTGCTGGCACGCAGCCAGGCCGGGCTCACTGCGCGGGAACAGGTCGACCTGGCCGCCATCGCGGCCGCCGCCCTCTACACCGTCCAAGCCCGGGCGACAGCCGCCGACCTCACCGTACGATCCGAGCTTCACCCGACACCGGTCACCGGCGAACCCATCCTGCTCGAACGCATGATCGGCAACCTGGTCGACAACGCCATCCGCTACAACCGACCGGGCGGGCACCTGGCCGTCGCGACGTGCCCGGCGGATGGGCGCGCCGTGCTGCGGATCTCCAACACCGGCCGACACATCTCGCCCGGCGAGGCGGAGAAGCTGCTCGAACCGTTCGCGCATGGGCAGGGCACCCGCATCCGCACCGAAGGTCTAGGGTTGGGACTGTCGATCGTGCGCGCGGTCACCCTCGCTCACCAGGGACGGATCACGGTCGACGCCCGCACCGGCGGCGGCCTCGACATCACCATCGACCTCCCGCAGAACCCGGTGACGAAGGACGCGAGATCGCAGGATACCGATTCACTTCAGGAAACGGCGGCCCTTCCGTGAAGCAACCTTGCGGCATGGCTCAGCAGACGCCCAGCTCGGCCGTTTCGGCCGAGGGGCAGGATCGCCGCAAAGTCACTTACGAAAGGTTGTCGGCTTGTCCGGAAAGCTCGACCCGCGCTCGCCACCGGGCTGCGCCGCGCCGAGATCGCCGGCCTGGACCTGGCCCAGCTGGAGCCGCGCGAGCCCGAGCAGTTGCGACGGGCGAAGAAGGCGGCTGTCGCCGCGCTCGGTCAACACCATCG
This sequence comes from Nonomuraea mesophila, assembly GCF_004352805.1. Classification (NCBI taxonomy): domain Bacteria; kingdom Bacillati; phylum Actinomycetota; class Actinomycetes; order Streptosporangiales; family Streptosporangiaceae; genus Nonomuraea; species Nonomuraea mesophila. Next base: position 7,464 of record NZ_SMLD01000012.1, on the reverse strand, counting down.
TCGCCGAGATCGGCGCCATCCATGACCTGCAGGTCCAAGACGCCGACCGGCAGCTTGGCGCGCTGCTGGAACGACGCCTTGGCCACGCCAACGAGCGGTACCTGAAGCTGTACACCAACCCGCCCGAGGAGATCGCCGCCGGCTACGTCGAAGACCTGTAATGCCGCCCCCTCCGTGTCAGGCTTAAGTGGGACATATGGTTATGGGCACGTGAGTCCAAGGTGTCCCTGCGCTCCCGAAGGTGCGACCTGCAGGAGCTCATCCGATGAACGACCACACCCAGCGGCCTCCCGCCGGAGGTCCGCTACGCCGACGAGCCGGCCAGGCTCAACGACGAGGACGACGACGGCGACAGGCCGCCCGGTTGGGTCGAGGCGTTCTCAAGGCTGGAACTCGCGCTGGACGTGAGGTGAGTCGTCGGCGCCGAGGTTGGCCGCCGCTCGCCGCACCTCCAGGTCGTGACAGGTCGTGCGTCCTCGCTTCGCTGTGGGGCGCTCCACCTGAACCTGCGGCTTCGCCACGGCACGGGCGGCAGCTATCGAGGAAGGCCGGGGACTGCCGCGGTCGCGACCAGCTCGCCAAGGTGGTTCTCAAACTCACCGACACGGCCCTGCGGCCATTTCGATCATGAGAGCCAATCTCCGACAAACAACTCTCATTCTCACCGACATAGCCAGCCGGGAGGGGCTGTACGCCTGTGGTTGGGCACTGCCCGAACGCGGATGATCACGTCAGGGAGTTGCGAAGCGCGCGGCGACCGTTCGGGCTGCTTCGTCGACCGCTCGCGTCTGCTCTTCCTTGGTGATCGACCACGTACCGTGCATGAGGCGCGGCCAGAAGATCGCGGACGCGATCATGCCGAGGAACTGTGCGGATGCCAGATCCGGATCATCGATGTCGGCGCTTCCTGCGGCGTGTGCCTCCCGCAGATAGCGCCCCAGTGCCTGCAGCACAGGCAGCGTGCCGAAGTCGAAGGTCCGCTCGCGCAGTTCGGGGAAGTGATGCGATTCGGCGATCACGGTTCGCATCAGGGCGACCATGCGAGGACGAGTCAACAGTTCCGAATACGCGCGACCTAGCACCACCAAACCGGCGTAGAGGTCGCCGGTCGGGATCTCGACCGGTTCCGGAGCCGGTGATCCGCCTGCCGCGAGCACCGTTGCCTCGAAGAGCTCGGCCTTGGTCGGGAACTGCTTGAAGAGCGTCGCCTTGGACACCCCTGCGCGCTCGGCGACACGCGCCAGTGGCGTGCGGTCGTACCCGAACTCCAGGAAGAGCTGCGCGGCGGCGCCGAGGATCGCCTCGCGATTGGTCGCGGCCACCGCACGGTGATACGAGGAGCGTCCACGTGTCATCCGTTCAGTATCTCATCGAGGCGAGTTCCTTGACTCACCATTACGAACACGATTAGGTTGATAGAGGTGAGTCGATCGACTCACCTCTCGGAGGTAGGAGCGGCTTATGGCTACCGTGATCGTCCACGCGACCATCACTCTTGACGGGTTCATGGCAAAGGAGGACGGCGGGGTCGACTGGATGTTCGGCCGACCCTCCGCTCCCGAGGATCACGCCGTCGTCGAGACAGTGATGAGCCGGATCGGCGCGGTGGTCGGCGGCGCGAACAAGACCCAGACCATCGAGGACGGCGAGATCCCGTATGGCGGCATGCTGAAGGTCCCGGTCTACCTGATGACCCACAGCGCCCATGAGCCGATCGAGCGCGACGGCACCACGTACAACTTCGTCGTCGACGACATCAACGAGGCCGTCAGGCTGGCCACACAAGCGGCCGGGGACGGCTGGGTCAGCCTGCTCGGAGGGTCCATCTCACGACAGTGCCTGCGGCTCGGTCTCGTCGACGAGCTCCACCTGCACGTTGCGCCGGTCCTGCTCGGCGACGGCATCTCGCTGTTCGCAGGCCTTGGGCGGCACATCGAGCTTGAGCGCCTCGATACATCAGCCTTCGCGAGTGAGGCTCATCTTCGCTACCGAGTCCTCCGTTAGCCAACGTGCAGGTCCTCCGAGCTATCGGGTCCGCTTCTCCTGATCCGTTTCCCGGCAGGCACGCACAGTGTGGTGAGAAGGGTGCCGAACATCCGGGCAGGGCGCGGGCTGAGCATCGACGAATTCCTGTTCCCGGGTGAGAAGGACCGCAAGCCGTGGGCGCCCGACTCGATGTCCGTGACGGGAGGCATCATCACCAAGGGCGGCATGGCCAGTCTGTTCGTCCAGGAGGAGCCGATGCCCGCGGAAGAGGCGGCGCTCCAGGTCGAGAAGCAGGGGTGCGCATGATCGCGCGTACCGTCCTTGTCGCGGCACTCTTAGCCGGGACGGCCGGCTTCGCGCTCCCGCCTCAGCAGCCGCCGGCCAGGGGGCGACCCTGATCATCGGCGACCGGGTCGAGGTCATCGGCAACGGCCACCGCGTGATCTCCGGACCCGGGCGGGACGTGGCGTACACGAGGCAGGTTCGCGACGGCCACCTGCACGTGGTCCCGTCCGATGCCAGGCCGCTGTTCGCTGCCGGGCTGCTGGACGAGCGCCTGTTCGACGTCACCCAGCTGCTCAGATGGCAGTACGGCGACGCCGACCGGGCCGACATCCCCTGATCGCCCAGGGCATGGACGTTCAGGGATCCCGGACGGTCCGGCGGATGGCCGGCCTCGGCATGACGGCGCTCCGCGGCCGGGCAGCGCGGGGAGCGACGCAGCGCGGGGCCCGGGCAGTGTGGGGCGGGTCAGCTCGGCAGCGGCTGTGGCGGCCCGAAGGGTTCGGCCGGGTTGCGTCCAGGGGCGTCGTCAGCCCTGCCGTCCCGCTGGTGTGGTGAGGGATTCCAGCTCGGTGACTGCCAGGTCGGTGGCCGTCTCGGAGGCGATCTCGGCCGACAGCCGCCGCGCTTCGCGCTGGTAGGACGGCTCGTGCAGGACCTGCGACACCGCCCGGGCGATGGTGCCGGGTGAGGCGTTCTTGCCCACGGTGATCCCGGCCCCGGCGGCCTGAACGTGGCGTGCCACACCCCCTTGGTCGCGCCCGAGCGGCATGCAGACCAGGGGGACCCCGGCGGCCAGGGACTTGACGGCCGTCCCGTGGCCGGCGTGGGTGATCGTCACGGCGGCGTGGCGCAGCGCGAGGTTGTGCGGGGCGGACGCCGTGACCAGGACGTTGCCGGGAGCGCGGATCGTGGCGGCGTCCACGGCCGGGCCTGTGGTCAGCAGCCCGCGCACCGGCAGCGTGCCGAGGGCTTCGGCGATGCGCTGCAGCAGCGGGCCCTGGTTCATGAACGATGAGCTCAGGCCGACCAGGACCAGCGGCGCGTCCCCTTCGGGCAAATGCAGGTCCCCGGTCCAGGACGGATCGTCGAGGCGGGCGCCGACGTGCCGTACGTGGGCGGGGAAGCGCCTGCCGGGGTGGTCGAGCGCGCGCGGGGACAGCACGAGCACCCGGTCGGCGCGCTCGAACGCGTCGAGCACCGAGTCGACCGGCGGCAGGCCGTTCGCGGCGCGGGCGGCGTTCAGTGCGGGAAGTCCCTTCGCCCACGGCATGAGCACCAACCGGCTCAGCATCCGGTCGCGCAAGCGGCCCAGCGCGCCCGAGCCGGGGGCGAGGCCCACCCCGGGCGGCGGCCCTTCCGGGGTGGGCAGCGGATAGAGGGTGGTCACGAGCGAGGCTGCGGGGACACCCGCGGCCTCGGCGCCGATGAGCGCCCCGAGCAGCATCTGCTCGGTGACCAGTACGTCGGCCGGCCGGGCGCGCAGCTCGGCCAGCGTGTCCCTGGCGTAGTCGGCCGCGGGGCCGCAGACGATGCGGTCTCTCAGCCGCGCGAACGCGCCCAACGGGGTGCGGGTCTCGAAGTCCCTGATGACGTCCTTGGCCGGGTCGGCGGGGTCACCCTGGGGCGCGGTGGTCCAGGCGACCGGTTCCAGTCCGGCGGCGGCGACCTCCTCATGCAACGACGTGTCGGACAACACCCGGACCTCGTGGCCCCGTTCGCGCAGCGCGCGGGCGACCGACAGGACGGGCGGGACGGCTCCGCCGCCTGCCCAGGTGGCGAACAGGAAGTTCTCAGGCATTGTTTCTCTTTCGTGGGTCGATCGAGGTCAGCAGGTCGCGCATGGCGCGTTCGGCGTCCTCGCGCGACAGGCCGAGGTCGCGCCGCCACAACTTCCACAGGTAGACGTCCGTGGCGGCGTGGTGCAGGTTCAGCGCATGTTCGCGGGCGGGGCCCGATGCGGGGAGGCGGTCGGCGAAGACCTGTTCCAGCCATGCCCGATGCTGGTCGCGGGCGTGTGCGGCCACCCGTCCCGCCATGGGGATGCGGTCCATCTGCGCGATCCAGAGCACGTTGCCCTCGCCGCGCCCCTCGTAGTCCGCGAAGAGCACGGCCACGATCGCGTCGACGTCACCGATCGGCGCCTGGCGGCTGATCATCGTTTGCGCGGCCACCCAGTCGGCGACGGCGTCGGCCAGGCCCTCCTTTCCGCCGAAGCGGTTGACGATCGTCTGCACCGACACGTCCGCCTCGTCGGCGACGTCCTGCAGCGTGACGTCGTCATACCAGTGCCGCATCCACAGCGTGGCCGCCGCCTGCATCACGCGCATACGCGTGGCCTTCATGGCCGCGGCCCGGGCGCCCATGCGATATGAACGCCTTGCCCCACTTTCCATGGAGTCATAACTACATTCGTTTGACTCACGAGTCAAACGAAAGGGCCTACCCCCACGCCTCGGCGCGGCCTCCACGATGAGGGAGAGCTTGGCGAACTGCTGGTCGATGGCGAGTTCGTTGCCCTCGACGGTGGAGGAGAAGCCGCACTGCGGCGAGATGCACACCTGGTCGAGATCCACGAACTTGGCCGCCTCGTCGATGCGCCGCTTCAGCGTGTCCTTACTGCCGATCAAGCGATCGCGCATCGAGCGCGCCATGTCAGGACTCCTCACGCAGCCGGACGTGGGCGGATCTGGACATCCGCCACCGCACGGCAGCAACCAGCGCCACCACCGCGCGACCGCGACGGCCCCCGCGGTGCCCGTCAGCCGGGCGGCCGGACCGGTGCGCTTCTGCGGCCTCGGACGCGGCCGCTGAGTTCGGCGTCCAATGTTTCCTGGGCGACGCGCATGCCCGCCGCGTAGACGGGTTCTTGCAGGCGCTTCCACATCTCTTGTTCGGGGACGTCCTCGACGTGGGAGACCACCCACCAGATGTTGCCGAAGGGGTCCTTGATCCGGCCGCCCCGCTGTCCGAAGGCGTCGGAGGCGACAGGGGTGACGACGGTGCCGCCCGCCTCGACGGCGCGGGTGAAGACCGCCTCTGCGTCGTGCACGAACACGCGCAGGAGGCTCGGCATGGCGGGCCAGTCCGGGCGCCGGTCGAAGGCGAGGACGACGGTGTCACCCACGCGGATCTCGCCGTGGCCGATCAACCCGTCCTCGGTGGCCACCCGGCCGAGTTCCGTGCCGTTGAAGGCATAGGAGACGTAGTCGAGGAAGGCCCCGGTGTCATCGGTGACGACCCACGGCGCGACACTGGTGTAGCCCTTGGGGGCGGCGCTGACCTGCTCGGACATCATGATCCCGTTCCCTGGTGTGCGGCTGTGGAAGACAGAGCGTAGGCAGGAATTAGGCTTGTTCCGGTCCTAGATGGCCGACATACTCTGCATCATGTCCGGTCCCACGTCGCGGCTGCTCTCGCTGCTCTCACTTCTGCAGACGCAGCGCACCTGGCCCGGGAGAGAACTGGCCGAGCGGCTCGGTGTCACCCACCGCACAGTCCGGCGCGACGTCGAGCGGCTCCGCGAGATGGGCTATCCGGTGGCGGCCGACCTCGGCGCGCACGGTGGTTACCGGCTCATCGCGGGCTCGGCGCTGCCGCCGCTGCTGCTGGAGGACGACGAGGCGATCGCCGTCGCGCTGGGGCTGCGCACCGTTGCCGTGCAAGGTGTGCCCGAACTGGAGGAGGCCGGGCTCCGGGCCCTGGCGAAGCTGAGCAATTCGCTGCCCGTCCGCCTGCGCCACCGCGTCCGCGCCTTGGGCGGCTCGATTTCGGGCTGGGTGCCTCCTGGCCGCACCGCCGACCCCGATGTCCTCACCACTCTTGCCGTTGCCGCCGCGGGCGGCGAACGGCTGCGGATGCGCTACCGGGACCGGAAAGGCGAGATGACCGCCCGGCACGTCGAACCGCAGCGGCTGGTCAGCGCGCACCACCGCTGGTATCTGGTTGCCTTCGACATCGACCGCCGCGCCTGGCGCACTTTCCGAGCCGATCGCATCCAGGCTCCGCGCGGAACGGGCGCCCGCACCTCGCAGCGCCTGTCCGAGGAAGACGTGCGGACCCACCTCGCGCAGGCTGCCCTGGCCATGGCGCCGGTCCACCGCGCCGACGTGACCCTCCACCTCACCCTCGCCGAAGCGGTCCTCCGGCTACAGGACCACCTCGGCGACGGCTCTCTCACCCCCGAGGGCGACCGGACCCGCTGGCGTAGCGCCTGCGACACCGTCGAGTGGCTCGCGCTCCGCCTCCTGTCCCTCGACTGCCCCTTCGAGGTTCACAGCCCGCCGGCCCTCCTGGACCACCTGGCCCGCATTCACGACCACATCCGGACCACCGCCCCTGGAGACGAACGCCGCTCAGATCAAGAGCCTCCAACCGCCTCCGATCAAACCTAGAGAGCTGTTTCACAGGCGTGCACCTGTGAAACAGCCGCCGGGCGTCCGGTCGTCCAGGGCGTTCCCGCGCCGATTCTGTTCCATCTACGCCCGCGCCACACGGCGCCCCGGACTCGAGCGCGCCGTGATCCGTCCAGCGTGGTGTTCACCGGTTCGAGGCCGCCGGCGGCTGCGCGGGCTTCTCCGGAATCTCACCCGGTTTTTCCCGGGCCGGCGGTCAGGCTCCACAGCGCCGCCACCAACGGCCGCCGCAGATCCGCCCGCCGTACGCACAATCCCACCTTCAGCGGCGCCGGCGCCGGATCCGCCGCCACCACCCGCACCCGGTCGCGCACCCCGCTGTTCTCCAGCACCATGCGCGGCACCACTCCCGTCCCGTATCCGAGCGCGACCAGGGCCAGCAGCGCCTCGTGCCCCTCCGGTTCGGCCACCACCTCGGGCCGCCACGGCAGCCGCGCCCGCAACCACCGGTCGGCCGCCTCCCGCACCAGCCCGCGCCGCGGCAGGACGAACGGCCCTTCCAGCCCGCGACCCTCCAAGGTTTCATCAGGGACTTCGTGCGGGCCGGTGACGAACACGAGCTCAGTGACCGCGACCGTCCGGCTCACCAGCGACGCCGGCAGCCGGGCCGGGATCGCCGCCACCGCCGCGTCCACCTCCCCCTCGTCCAGCCGCGCCAGCGCCGCCGCCGCGTCCCCCGTCCGCAGATCGACCCGGATGCGCGGATGCGCCGCCCGGAACGGCGCCAGCAGGTCCGGCAGCAGCGCCTGGCAGGCCGTCACCGTCGCGAACACCCCCAGCC